>DATLVQ010000654.1:0-6266 GCA_035577325.1 Bryobacteraceae bacterium
GTGATTCAGATTGTGGGTCGTCACGCTGAGGACTGGCTGAGTGCCGAGGTGGAGATTCTCTGCGGAGTGTGGAACGGGCGCTTAACTGCAAACTTTCTGAGTGGTGAATTAAATTCATTTGGTACGGAAGTCCGGCAATTACACGACGAGCTGTCCGGTTGCGCCAAACTTGACCTGTCGAACCTTTCGTCAGTTTGCAACTGAGTGGTGACGGACGTGGGCACATCACCTTAGATGGCGTGGCGCAAAATCCTTTGTTTACCGGTACCCGTCTGGCCTTCCGGTTCGAGTTAGATCAGACTCAACTCCCTGCGATAGCCGACGCATTGATCAAGGCCGACCCGCAATGACGTGTTGCCTTACGCCGCCCCTCGCAGCGCCCGATCCACCGCCTGCGGTTCCCGTGCGATTACCAGCAGATATGCGCGTGCGGCGCTCTCCGGTGTCCGGCGGCCCTGCTCCCAGTCCTGCACGGAGCGTGGACTGAACCCAAACCGGCGGGCGAATTCAGACTGAGATAATCCCAGCCGCTTGCGGACGGCAATCACGTCCACCTGCGGAGGCACTTCGACCTCATACACCTCGATATCCAGTCGGCCTTTCGCATGCGCCGCCATTTCCTGCGCCGAAGCGATCAGCCGTTTGCCCAAAGCGGAGTGCTTCTTCTTCGCCATGCCATTCACCTTAGCCCTTCTACAATGCGCTTGAGTTCCTTCTTATCGTCCGGCGTGAGATCGGACTGCCGATTCTTCGCATAGATATCGAGCAGATAAAGCGTACCCACAGCGGAGGCAAAATAGTAAATTGTCCGGACTCCGCCCCTTTTGCCCTGCCCCGGGCGGCCCCAGCGAGCCTTTCGAATCCCACCGGCGCCCGGGATCGCCGGATGGGCTTCGGGATTCTGTGCGATGTGCAACTCCATTGCTAGCTGTTCGTCCAGCGGCAACAGCTTCGCAACCCGCCTCGCATAACGCGAGGTGCGGGCAACTCTCACTCATTCACTATACGGCAATGCCGTATAGAAGTCAAGCAGGCAATAGATTGTCAGGGCTTGCACGCGACGCATTTATGCTTCTTTAGAAAAACTGCTTTCTCATACGCACTTCGTGGAGTTCTTTTCCGCCCCGTTCAATGATTCGGTCCTCACAAGTGTCACGAAAGAAGCCGTGCGATAGATAAAATCCCAGTGCGCGTTGGTTGTCTTTCAAAACCCAGAGCGTCACCTCCGTGAATCCCCTTCTCCGCAACTCCTGCTCGGCGGCATCGCAAAGGGCGCGGCCGGCTCCCTCGCCCCAGTGACCAGGGTCAATGTAGACCGCCCAGATCTCGCCTGTTGACTGCCCCGCGTCAGCGTCACGGCTTGCCGCGGCCGAGATCCAACCGAGCGCTGCGTCCCCCTCTTCCGCGACCCACGTGAGTGGATGTCCTGCTTCGAGAGCTTGCTGCCATGCGGCGTGACGCTGTTCGATAGAGAGTGAACGCAGGTACTCATCCGGAATAATCCCTCGATAAGCCACTCTCCAGGCTTCGACATGGATTGTGGCGATAAGTAGGGCATCCTCCGGTCTCGCCGATCGGATGATCATTCCACAAGAAGTCTAACGCGATGAGGGCCGGCAGACCGTGTCGGCTTGAGTATTGAAGACACCCTGCCAAAAATGTAGCAGGGTAGCGCCGGAGCCTCCTCCGCTTAGCGTCCCTTATCCCCGCACGACGGCGCCCACGCGTCTGGAACCCGGGGTGATAATTCCTGACCAGACCGCGTCAGAGAGCGCATGTAGGCCGGCGGGGAAACAGACCCTTCTTATTTTGGTTTACTTCGGCGTAGCTCACTGCTGAGTTTGGGCCGATTTCCCTTTCAGGAGCTTGGCCGGCGCAAACAATTACCCGCGCGGAATTAGCTCTTCTTCTTCTTTGCGGGCATTGCAATTTTCGAGACGGTAATCGTGTCGCCGCTCATCTCGCCCGTCAATTTCACAGTGTGACCGGCGTGCTCCTGCAAATCCGCGAAGTCCTGGTTGCCGAGGTTGTACACCTTGCCGCCGCTGACGAATACGTACTTGGCGTTGTGGTCTTTCACGCAGGCTAAGGTGCAGTCACGATCGGACATCTTCTTGGCGCCATGCTCGGCTGACGTGTTGTGCTTCGCGCCGCACATACTGTCGCTGATTTTCCCCGTCCAGGTTTGGTCAGCGGCGGAGGCGGACATTGCTCCGAACATAGTCGCGACAACTGCAATGCATAAGTGTTTCATCCATTCTCCTTCATTCGTTTACTGGACATATAGACAGCGCCCAATTCAACGTAAGATGTCGGCCGGGACGCCGTCTGTTCAAAATTGCTCAGCAGCCCCATCACCGGCCAAGGGCGATGATTTTCAGTGTCCGCTAAGGGCCGGCGTTGTTACTCCAAGCAAGAGTTCGTTGGACTGCCCCGTGCCTCGCCTGACGCTGCTCTTCTTCGGCGCGGCCAAGGATTCCGGAAGCAGCAAAAATGGTCACCGCCGGGACAGCCTGCTTACATTATTGACAAGCAAGCCAAAGGTTTGACAAGCAAGCCAAGGGCCAAATATCGTCCTGCTTTCAAGCCACGCTACGACCTCTGAAGAAGTGCAGCACCAAACAAATCACCCCTATTATCAACAGAAGGTGAATCAGCCCACCGGCAACGTGGAACGCGAAAAGTCCCAGCAGCCACATTATGAGCAAAATACCAAACAGCGCTAGAAACATATGAATTCTCCTCTTTGTGTTCGCGGCTTCCAACCCGTCACGCGTGACGGGCACGAGTATTCTCGGCTACAGTCGGAGTCAGCGGAAATTCCATGATCGTCAGTTCTCTATCCGGGCAGTTGAGACAGAGAATGTCTCGAATCTGCAGCCAGTAAGCTTTGGAAGGCGACCCACGGAGCCCGGTGATCGCTTGGGCGATCTCCTCTTGGCGGCTCATCCACCCGCTCAATTCCTCAGTTTCGTCCTCATGGACAATCTTCACCTGGTATTCGCTACTGTGCTTGTGCGTCAAGCATTTTCTCCCCAGGCTAGCCGCGGCCAGCGAGTGGTTACTGGCTCTGACGGACTTGTTCTTCACAGCGGAACCATGGTTTCGACGTGTGGGCGCCACGATCGACCGCGTTACGGCCCCCGCCTTACGCAGCATTGACGTCAAGCTGGTAAGAAGGTTCAATAATCTCAGCATCGCCGCGATCCGCGGCCTCTTGGCAGCGAATGCAAAAGGGTGTCCATGGGACAGCCACTAAGCGATTCCGGGCGATTGTTTCTTCACAGTTGCGACAAGTGCCGAAGGTCCCATTCTCAATGCGGCGCAATGCTGCCTCAATGTCGCGAAGCAGCTCCGACCGGCGATTGAGACCAAGAATGGTAAATTCCTGCTCCGTCGATCGTCCGGTTTGATCCATTTCATCGGCAGTCCTCTCGACGGCAATAGTCTCCCGGTTTTCACCCAGATCGTGAATAGCGGCCGTCTGCTGGGCCTTGAGCGCGCGCTTAAATGCTTTTAACTGAATTACTTCCATGACATGCCTCTTCTCGTTGAGGCGGCGCAGCTATAAACTAACAGACACGTCGCTCATGGTCTGTGCAAGAGTGCTCACATCACATCGCCATGAGCAATTCCGCACAGTAGTCCGATGAGATATCAGGCAACATGATTCACGGCAGCATCGTGGCAGAGCCCCTCCGTCAACGGGAATGAGTGCAGCCATGAGCGAAGGAGATGAAGGATGCTTTGGACGATCATCGTTATTCTTGGAATTTTGTGGCTGTTGGGTTTCAGTTTTCATGTGGGTGGAGCCCTCATTCACCTGCTGCTGGTCATAGCGGTCGTAGTTCTGATCTTTAACCTGCTGAGCGGACGCCGCGCCATTTAGCACCGTTGAGGTGTGCAATTCGACGTTTTCGAAAGACTGCGGCTCTGACGGTTCCTGGAGGAACAGCTTCTTCGCCACCAGTACGCTACGACATCACGCGGCCTAGGAACAGCAGGTGATAGAAATCCGCTCCGACGGGGCGGAGCGGCAGAGATGTATATCACGCCTATATTTCCACGCGCATGCGGCGCGGCGTGCCCGGGCCGCCGGGAAACAGGAGAGCTGCAATCAGCACGAAGAGTACGAGGGCAACTAACGCTAGATCCGGATCAGCCATGCCATTCCATCCGGCGGGCCTAAAACGAGCACCGGCCTCAACCGAATTTCAGCGTATTCGGTTTCAAACAGCAGTGCCAGTCCTCTTTAGATAGCAAGAGCGAGCACCACTGCAATGGTCCAGACAACGGCAAGCAAGCCAGCCCGAAGACTTCCGACAGCTCCCTGGCGGGCGCTTTCTCAGCTGCGAACCGCGACAGGATCGAGTACCGCGATTCAGCGCCGCTCAGCCCCGCAAGACGGTGCCGGCAATTGCGCCTCGGGCATGGGCTCGATCTTCTCGCCCTTCAGCACAGGCGTGCTGTAAGCCATCTCCTTCGGGATGGGCGCCGCTAGCAGGGGAACCGCGCATACGTTCCTCCGCAAGTCCAGCTTCTTTCCGGCGTCAAACCATAACGGCTTCGCGCCCGGCAGTTTGGACTTTGCGAACGGATTGGGCGCAACGAAGAGCCACGACTTGCCGCCGCCATTTTGGAAGGCCTCTCCCTTAAACTGCGGCATGTCTTTGTACTCGAAACGCGGCGGCGCCGGAGTCTTTGGAAAAGCGTCTTGCCCAAGGAAATTGTTTTGGCCGAAAGCCGGCGCGCCCGCCAGCCCAACCAGCAGAAGGAGCGCTGAGGTTCGCATGAATCCTCCTGTGGCAATCTTACCCGCTTTCACTCGCGAGCGCACACCCTTAAACGCAAAAACGCCGACGCGTAGAGAATCTCCTTTTGCAGGGTTTCTCTGCGCCTCGGCGTCTCTCGGCTGAAAGCTTTAGAGGCTGCTCAAACGCTGAACGAGCTGCCGCATCCGCACGTCGATTTCACCTGCGGATTCGAGAACTTGAAGCCCGAACCTTCCAGCGTCTCGACGTAGTCGACTTCAGCCCCGTCAAGGTAGAGAAGGCTGGCCTGGTCCACGAACACCTTCAGGCCGTCGTAGGCATAAGTCTTATCGAGAATGTTGGGCTGGTTTTCGAAGGCCATCGAATAACTGAACCCGGAGCACCCACCGCCCACCACGGCAATCCGCAGCCCCGCCGGCTTAGGATCCTGACTGTCCAGAATCTCTCTTACCTTTCCAATCGCTTTTTCAGTGAGTTGCACCATGTCTGGAGAAATCCCCCTTCAGTTCCTTATTAATTATACAAAACTTGCCGCTTCTGGAAGCCCGTTTTCGAGGTTCTTTCCGCCCAACAGGCCTGTACAGAAGAGCTTACCACTCTTTTGGATGGGATTCCGGCCCTGAAGTTGCAAGTGAATTTGCTATCCCGGAATCAGGTTATTAGAGTGGAAGGGCGGTGGGGATAAATGTAACCAGCTAAACGCCTGGCGCGTCGGAAAGGGTGTATGGGAACAATGACTGGCACCCTCCCACTTCCAGCGTTCGGTATCCGGACCGCGGTCAGAACCAGAGTGGATTATCAGAACAGTCAGGAAGGCGCATTGGTGCGCCGTGCGCAGTCGGGCGACGAAGCCGCATTCCGCGAGATTGTGGAGCACTACCAGTCTAAGGTGTTCTCGATCATTCACGGCATCGTGCGGCAGCGCAACGATGTCGAGGATATCGCCCAGCAGGTGTTTACGAAGGTTTATTTTTCTATCGGCAATTTTGATTTCCGCAGTTCTCTGATTACGTGGATCTACAAAATTACAGTCAATGAATGCTTCGACTATCTGCGCAAAAAGAAAGTGCGCAAGCTGGTCTACGAGAGCGATTTGAGCGAGGATGAAGCGCGCCGCGTGGAAAATAGCGAGCCATCGGTGCGGCAGGTGGGCGCCGACGTGAATCTGGCGCGCCGGGATTACATTTTCAAGCTTCTTACCAAAGTTTCGGACGAGGAACGCAACCTCCTGATGCTGAAAGAGGTCGAAGGGCATTCAGTGGAGGAATTGGCTGAAATGACGGGCATGAATGAGAATACAATTAAGGTGAAATTGTTTCGGGCCCGGCAGAAGTTGGTGAAGGCGGCGCAGCGCCTGGATCGCGCTCCTGGTCTGGTGACCGGTTGAGCTCGCGGGACGCCATCTGGTGTAAATTAGATGGCTTGGTGGTTCCTGGAGCGGGCAAAGATCCGCACAGGGGAGTTTTTGGCTTGGTAACGGTTTGTTTGTAAGGG
>DATLVQ010000655.1:0-3386 GCA_035577325.1 Bryobacteraceae bacterium
TGGGCTTGGCATGCCAATTCAGCACGACAAGCGACTCGGGGTCGGACACCGGCAGCGAGTGCAGCAGAATCGCGTCCATGAAACTGTAGATTGCGGTGTTGGCGCCGATTCCGAGCGCCAGCGACGCGACCGCCACTAAGGTAAAGAGGCGGTGGGCGGCCATGGTGCGGAAGGCATAGCGCAGGTCCTGGCCGAGCTGCTCCAGAATCGTCCATCCCCACATGGCGCGAGTATTTTCGCGCACGAGAATGACGTTTCCCAGTTCCCGGCGCGCGGCCCGTCTGGCCTGCTGCTCGGCAAGTCCTTGCGCCTGACGCTCCTCGGTTTCCTCTTCCAGGTGGAACTGGAGTTCTTCGCCGAGTTCCTCTTCCTTGCGGCGGCGCTGTACCAGCCAGATCAACTTCCGAAAGAACGAGTTCATTGCACCTCCTCTTCAACTGGATTCAGGACCAGCCCCATGGCGCGGGAGAAGGCCTGCCATTTCGACTGTTCCGTAGCCAACTGATTTCGGCCTAGCCGAGTCAGGCGATAGTAGCGGGCGCGCTTCCCTTTGTCAGAGAGCTCCCAGGAAGCTGCGATCCAACCCTTCGCCTCCAGCCGGTGGAGCGCCGGGTACAGGGAGCCAGTCTCGACTTGCAGCAGGTCTTCCGAAGTCCGCTGAATATGCTTGGCGATGGCGTGGCCGTGAGTGGGGCCTGTGAGCAACGTGCGAAGAATAAGAAGGTCGAGAGTGCCTTGCAATAGCTCTACACGTGACGGCGGCTCGCGATGCATTGTGTAGGTATTCTACTAAATGTTGTGTAGAGTGTCTACTACGATGTGAGCGAGCACCCCCGGAGGAGGCCGAGGCCCCATATGCCATTGGAAATCAGAGCCCAGCAACTGTCGTTAAGGCGTCGATGGCAGTATAATCGTCGAAGACAAGAGTGATCTGCTTTCGGCCGTTAGGTTACCAGAGGACTTCGCTTATGGATGCCGCCGCGCTGAGCCTTCCATGAATTTTGCCAAGCGGGAATCGTGGAAGTGGATCGCGCTCAGTATCGTCCTCGCCCTTGCGGCTTTGCTTGGCGGGATAGCCGTCCGGCAGCCGGGAATAGCCGATCGAGAGTACAGGATCGGCTTCGAGAATTCGCCCCCCGTACACTTCATTGGGAAAGATGGCCGGCCCACCGGTTTGGCCGTGGACCTGATCTCGGAAGCCGCGAGACGCCGTGGTATCCGTCTCCGGTGGGTTGTGGAACCGCAAAGTTCGGAAGCTGCGCTCAAGGCCAAGAAGGTGGACTTATGGCCGATGATGACTATCAGGCCCGAGCGAAAAGGAGTCGTGTACATCACCGAGCCCTATGCTGAAGGTGAATTCTGCCTAATCGTGCGCCGCGGGAGCCCATTCAATCGTGTGGAAGATCTTCGAAATTCTAGGATCACGTATGACGGGACGCCGCTCTTCGTCAAAATGCTTCGTGCAGTTATAGGGTCCGCGCAACTCGCGGTCATCGAATCTCCAAAAGCGAGTTTGGAGGCAGTGTGCGGGCGGCAGAGCGATGCGGCATTCGTCACTGAATATACCGCTGTAGAAACTCTTCTGGCTGGAGTCTCGTGCGGAGGCGAAGGCCTTCGCGTCATTCCGGTGCCCGAGTTGCGAGGCCTGCTGGGGGTAGGCGCGACCTTCGAAGCCCGGCCGGCCGCCGATGCGATTCGCGACGAAATTGGCGCGATGGCTGTCGACGGCGCGCTGAGCAGAATCATTTCACAGTGGCGTTCTTTCTCGGGCCGGAATCTCGAAATCGCCGATGCGCTCCTCCGCGCCAAGCGGAGAGAGCGCTGGCTGACTGCAGGGATCTGCGCCGCATTGCTTTTGCTTCTCCTGATGCTATGGCAAGCGGTTGGACTCCGGCGGGTGCACAGGGCGATGGGCCAGAAGAACAGAGAACTGGCGGCCGCCCTCGCCAGCGCCCGGGAAGCAACCGAAATGAAGAGTCGGTTTCTGGCCAATATGAGTCACGAGATCCGTACGCCTATGAATGCGATTTTGGGCATGACTGCGTTGGCGATGGACACAGCAAACCGTGAAGAAGAGCGGGAATATTTGAAGGATGTGACCAGTTCGGCGGAATCGCTGCTCGCGCTGTTGAACGATATTCTAGATCTTTCCAAAATCGAGGCCGGAAAGCTGACCTTCGATCGAGTTGACTTTGATCCCACCGACGCGGCTCGTGGAGTGTGCAGCTTGCTTGCCGACGAGGCCCGGCGGAAAGGATTAGAGCTATCCTGCCAGCTGCCCGGTTCGGTTCCGGGCCGGGTTCTCGGCGACCCAACGCGGTTGAGGCAGGCTCTGGTCAATCTAGTCAGCAACGCCATTAAGTTCACGGCGCAGGGGCATGTTGATTTGCAGATGGGAGTCGAGGCCGAGTCAGATCGCTGCATCACATTACGATTCGCGGTGATCGACACCGGGATTGGAATCTCCGAGGAAGCGCAGAAGCGCATCTTCGAGTCGTTCGCACAGGCGGATGGCTCGGTAGCGAGGAAGTATGGCGGTACGGGGTTAGGGTTGTCGATCTCCAAGGAACTGATTGGAAGAATGGGCGGCGAGCTACGGGTCAAAAGCGTCCCCGGGCAGGGATCGACCTTTTGGTTTGTTTTGCCGTTTGAGAGGACTCGGATGATGGATGGCGGCGGGGCGCACGATCGGACCGCTCCGGAGATTTTGGATGCCTAGCTCATGGGAGCGTGCTTGCTCGCTCGAAACTTCGTGCTGCCGCGGCGTCTCCTCGTTGCTCTTTGCCTGACTCCATTCAGGCTTCATTTCACCGTAACTAGCGCCTCGGTCCATTCCCGCAGATCCCACGGTCCGAAGGCCACATCCGCAGTGACTACCTTAAGACCGGCCGCGCCAACGGTTACAGGAATACTGACCGAGCCTTCTTGACGCGGGCCCATCGACACACGGAATGGACCTTGTTCTGTCTTCCAGCCCACCGGCACGTGGGGAGTGACGAGGAACTCCTGCCGCGCCGCGGAGTGATTGCGGAGAACCACGTTCAGCTCGATCCTGCCGCCCGGGGCAGTCTCCGAGGTATATGGATAGAAGCGCGCCCACTGCTCATCCATGCCAAAGTTCGGATCGTCCCACGGAAAAAGCTCGGCGAGTAGCGCGCGCCGCTTCTCGAACGTATCCATCATGAAGTCAATCTGCCGCGACGAAAAGCGAAACGCTGGCGGCACGTGTTGGTTGATCAGGAGATAGTCGCCGGGCATCTGCTTCATCATATGCAGACAATCCAGAAAGCCTGGTTCCGGCGGCAGAAAATTCCGGTTGAGCAGGCAGTAGTCGTCCATGCCGGTGGGCGTAAACGAATCCCCGACAAATAAGACGGTTTCGCCGT
>DATLVQ010000656.1:0-8966 GCA_035577325.1 Bryobacteraceae bacterium
GGATCCGGCTCCGTCAGTTCCCGCCGTGCCGGCGAGCGGCCGCATGGTGATCGAGATTGGAAGGGACCGTCGCGTCATCGTCGACGCCGGGGTTGATGGGGCGGCGCTGGCGCTTCATGGCGTTGAGCCACGCGGCCGCCAGAGTGGAAGCCAGCATCCAGCGCCCCTGGGTATGCGCCGCAAACCAGATGCGCGCCTGGTGATAAGAGTCGGCCAAGAGCGAATCGCGCGCGGCCTGCGAGGTCGATCCCTCATGGGCGCGGAAGAAGACCAGCGGTTCAGCCACGTAGGCAACCTCTTCGTAGCGGGCGGCGGTCATCAAGTAGAGCAGCAAGTCGATCCCCGCGCCGTGCCGTTCGAAGTCATCGATCGTGGGCGAGGGAATATTCAAGCGCAGGCTCATGCGCAAGTCCTTGATGCGAAATAGCGCGGCGCCCGGAGACATGGGCGCCCGCGAGCCGAACAATGCGCGGCGGATGTAATGCTGGCGCGAGAAGCGCCCCGTGCGATCTTCGAACCGGTGCGCAAGGCGGCTGGCGCGCGGTTCGGGGCCTATCATCGCCATGGTGAATACGAACGCCACGTGCGTATCGCCCAGCAGCGGCGCCGTTTTTTCCAGGTAATAGGACGACAGCACATCATCGGAGAACAACAGCTTGCCGAAGCGCCCCTCGGCCTCCCGGAAGCACCGCTGCCAGTTATGCACGAGCCCGACGTTTTCCGGATTGCGAAAGATGCGGACACGCGAATCGGCGCGTGCGAACTCGCGGCACACTCCCCACGTTCCGTCGGTCGAGGCGTTATCGACTACGACAACTTCGAGGTCCCGGCAGGTCTGGGCCAGCGCGGACTTGAGGCAGTCTGCCAGCAGGGCGCGGCGGTTGCGAACAGGCACCATGATGCTGACCAAGGGCGCGCTCATGCTGGCACCTCCGCCGGCCATGGCGCGCGTTTCCAAATGAGCGTCTCGACCGCTGCCTGGTAAGAGATGCTGGTCACGATATTCGCGACGGCGAAAGCCCAGGCGAACTTTTCGAGCGTCAGCCCATTCATGGCGAAGCCGGCGATCAACGCAACGTTGAGCAACGCGTTCATCACGCAAGCCAGCGTGTTCAGCGCGGGGCAGCCCAGGCCGTTCACCAGATGAAACGGCGCGGGGGAAAGCGCCAGAAAGAAGTACGCCAGGGCGAAAACCGGAACCAGCGGGGCAGCCGCCGCGGCCACGGCCGCGCCAAGCCACAGGGCTAGAAACGGGCGGGCTAATACTACCAGCGACACGGACCCAACGAATGCGACGAGCATGCTTCCAGCCAGCATTCGCAGGTAAACACGGCGCACCCTGGCGCGATCGCGGGAAGCGCTGGCAAACGGAAACATCACCTCGGTTGCCGCGTTCACTGCCGCGTGAATCTTGGACGGAATTACGCCAGCACTCTGATAAACAGTGACAGCCGCGGGACCCATGACGAATCCCACCATAAATTTCTGTACCTGAAACAGAAAGAATGCGGCGATCGAATTCACCGTGAGGATCCAGCCGAACGAGAACATCCGGCGGAAGGCCGCCGGACTCGCGCCGGTTAGGTGAATATCATGTTCACGGCACAACCGCAGGCCGTCGATCGCAATCCAGATGAACGTTACATAATTCACGACTACCGCCGCGAACATGGCACCTTCCAGTCCGGCGCCGGCGAGCACGGCCACCATGGCGCTTCCATAGGTTGCCGAAGCGAGGAGGGAGATAAACAGCGTCGAACGGTCAAACCGGCAGGTGGCCTTGGCGATCGAGACAAACACCATAACCGGCAGATACGCCGCAAACTGGAGGCCGGCCAGACGGAAAACCACAATGGCGGCTCCCACGAGCCGCGCGTCCACCTTGAAGAACGCGGCCCATACCGGCGCCATGGCCGCGATCACCACGCCCCCCAGCACCCCCATACAACCGTAGAAGACAAGCGAGGTGAGCACCACGTCCGCCGCGGCTTTTGGACGGCCGGCGGCCAGATCCTGCGCCACGAACCGCAAGGTGGCAGCGGAGAATCCCAGATCGAGAAACGTCATGGCGCCACTAAGAGAAGCGGCCAGAAGGTAGACGCCAAAAGCCGTTGCGCCCAGCTGCCGGATCAGCACTGGATAGCTGGCAAACACGATCAGGGACGGAGCCATGAAGCCTAGCAGCCCGTCACATACGTTTCGTCTGACGTTCACACCGTTCACCTCGCGCGCGATCATTCAATCAATTCGCCCATGCCGTCCGCCATTGAAACGGTAGGAGACCAGCCGAGATATTGCTCGGCTTTTGGAGGTGTCGGCGACGAATACCTGTTGGTCCCCCACGCGCGATTGGCCAGCGGTGTACTGCACGGGAAACCGTGCTCGGATTCCAGGCTCGACAGTTGTCTCTTACCGAGAGGCTCGTCTGTTGACCTCCGCCGATGTTGAACGCCTGGCCAAACGCTACGCTTTCTCTGGGGGTTCGCGCGATGGCGCGGTAACATTCCCCGCTCGTGGACGTGCGACATGACATACGGCACCAGCTTCTCCGCCCTTTCACAGGGGCCGTACGTGCTGAACAGCCGTAAAGTGATCAGCGGCAGCCCCTCCACGCGGTGCAGCGTGTCGAACAGCATCCAATCGGCGGCTTTCGAGGCCCGTATGGATTCGGTGCGCCACGGCGGAGAAATTGAATTCACGGAAGATCCGCTGCACCGCCGGGGTATCTCGCAGATCGACCCGGACATAGTACCGGCCTTCCGCGCAGCTCGCGGCATGGAAGACGCTGATCGTGTCAATACCCAGCCGCGCCAGGCTGCGCAGCAGGGTCCGTCGATAAAGCCCAAGCCTCCCGTCACAAGCACCGGATTCATCCTGCCCTCCAGAAGAACTCCCGGGCTTGAGCGCTGTCATCCACTCTTCACCACGCGCTGGCTGCGCGCGCCGTAATACTTGGCGTAATTGACATAGCCGGAATAGCTCTCGCACGTATCCTGGCGAACTTCATTGAGCACGATCCCGAGCGTGTTCGCCCGCAAGCGCGCCAGTGTCGCCAAGACGCGGGCTACAGCCTTGCGCGTGGTTTGGCCGGCACGGGTCACGATCACGACGCCGTCCACCGCGGCCGCCATCTCGAGCGGGTCTGCGAAACCCAGTAGCGGCGCGGCATCGAGCACCACCAGGTCGTACTCAGTGGCGGCTTCGTCCAGCAGTTGCGCCAGACTCTGGCCTAGGAGCCCGGCCGCCGCATGCGAAGGCGGCCCGCCCGGCAGAATGTCGAGGTGCATCGCACCGGCGGTTTTGAGCACCGCGTCACGCCAAGGCATACCTGAAAGGAGCACGGTCGAGAGACCCATGGCTCCAGACACCTGAAAGCGCCTATGCAGGCTCGGCCGCCGCAAGTCGCCGTCGATCAGCAGCGTCCGCTGCCGCTGCGCAGCGTGCGTGACCGCCAGATGCGCCGCCACCGTCGACTTCCCTTCGCCGGGCGACGCGCTGGTGATCAGCAATGACTGCACCCGGTGATCGAAATCGGCCAGGAAAATCGAATTCCGCAGCGTGCGCACGGCTTCGCGATAGGGCTCGCCCAAAGTGTCATCGTCCATGCGCGCCAGTTCCAGGCTATTGCCATGGCGGTTTCCATTTAGCGGAGAGAGGTTGAGGGCTGTACGCCAGTTTTTCACTTTTGGCAGGGAGCCGATCACAGCGACATGCAACAGACGCGCGACCAGTTCGGGATCGCGCACCGTCTTGTCCAGAGAATCGCTTACCAGCGCCGCCCCAGCCGCCAGCACTGTCGAGAGCAGCAGCGCAAGCACGAGGTTCAATCCCAACCGCGGAAACACCGGTTTCATGCCCGGCCGCGCGGCGTCGGCAATACGGATGGCGCTGTTCTGAAAACTGGCGTTAATCCCGGCTTCTTTGATTTTGCGCATCAGCTCGTCATAGACCTTCCTGTCGCCCTCGGCTTCGCGCTTGAGCGCCTGGTATTCAAACGAGTGGAGATTCAACTGGTCGAACTGGGTCTTGGTTTCCGCGACCGCTTTGGCCAGCATGTGCTCGCGATTACCGGCTTCCTGGTACTCCGATTCGACGCGCTGTGCGATGTTGATGCGCGTGAGCTCGGTCTGGCGCTCGACTTCCACCACCTGACCCGCGGCCTTCTTGTATTCCGGATGGTTCGCGCCGTAGTGCCCCTGCGCTTCGACGAATTTTTCCCGCAACTCGTTTTGCCGCTCGAGCAGCTTCTTGAGCCCTTCGCCCTGCGTCGAGACCTGCGCCGCCGCGAAACTTCCGCCACGGACGGCGTTGAACGCGGCTTCTTTGCGCACGCGGTCGGCCTCCGCGTTGGTGTATTCGGTATTCAACTGCAGCAGGCGCGCCGACAGGATGCTGGTTTTTTCCTCGGGGTTGATCACGTTTAATTCGCGCTCGAACCTTATCAGACGCTGGGTGGAGGTTTCCATCTTCGACTTCAGCTCCTCCATTTCCCTTTCCATATAAGATGCGAGACTGGCCGAGGAGCGTACGCGGATGTCGTAGATGTGTTGCAGGTACGAGCTGGCGACGGCATTGGCAACGTCCGCCGCGAGATATGCATCCGGCGAGCGGTAACTGATCAGCAGCAGATATGTGTTGGGCGGGCGCGCGATTTTCAGATGGCGCAGCAGAATGGGCGCGCCTTCGATCTGCACATTGCTCAGCCGCGGCACGTCCTGAAACTGCTGCTCGCGCTGCAGCAGGTTATACTTTTTCGCCACCGGGCGCAGCACCGCGTCGGCCTGGATCAGCTTGATCTGTGTCGCCAGGAACTGATCGGAATCGTTGGCGCTGGCGCGCGTGGCTTCTTCACCGATGACTCCCGCCGGCGCTTGCCGGTCGATGTCCACTACCGCGGCGGATTCGTAAATGGGCGTGACGCGCGAGGAAACGATAAGCGTGGCCAGCTCGCAAGCCGCGATAAACGCCAGAATTTTCCAGCGGTGCCGGCGCAGGACCCAGAGGCGATGGGAGAATGGCGGTCCGGCGTCTTCGATTGGAGGCTCGGAGGCCGCGGCCCAGTTGGGATAGGCGGGCGGCACGACTGTGACGGGCGGTTCGTAAGGCGGCGCGAGCAGGTTCCGGTGCATCCGCTCTCAACGCCAGATCAGGAGCCCGGAGGCGGTCGCCGCGCCGAATCCGGCGATCCGTTCGAGCGCCGCGGCGCTCAGCCGCCGTCCCTTGGAGTCTGGCACGTACAAGAGGTCGTCGCCCTCGAGCGTGACATCCGGCGCCTTGCGCGCAATGATGCGGCTGAGCGCAATCGGAATCTCATCCTTGCTCTCGGCGCCCGGCGTCCGGCGGTAGACATACGCCTCATGGGAAGCGAACGGGATCAGGCCGCCCGCCAGCGCCAGGACCTTTAAGACACTGGTACTGGAAGCATCCTTCAGGCTGAATGCGCCAGGATTTTTCACGCTCCCCGCGACATATACTTCGTGGGCCACCGGGACGCGGATTTCCTCTCCGCCCGCCAGGCGCGGATTGAGCCCCGGGTTCTCCCCCGCGAACAGGGCTTTCACAGGAATGCGCCGCGTGAATGGCATTCCGCGCGCCGCTGGACTCGTCAGTAGGATCTCCGAACCGGCTTCGGGCGCCAGGCCTTCGGCGCGTGTAATGGCATCGAGGAGCGTGACGTTGCCGAAAGCTTGAAACGTCAGCGGCCGCTTTACCGCGCCTGCTACGCTGACCGGACGGCTGCGGTATTCAGCGACTGTAACCGTCACCACCGGATCCACTAGGATTTTTTCTGCCCGCAAGGCGTCGGCGATGGCGCCCTCTATCTCGTGCGGGATGTAGCCTGCCACCGGAATGGCCCGCGTCAACATGGGCAGCCGGATTTGACCCTCGGCGCTCACGCGCACGCTGCGCGTTAGCTCCGGCGAGCCATATAAGGAAATCGCCACCAGGTCATCCACGCCAATCTTCTGCGCGGGCAGGTTGACAGGTTCAGTTTCACCGCTCTGAGCTTGGCCGGTGTTTGACCAACACGCCAGTAGCACCAGCGCCGCACTCCAATTTTTCATAACTCCTTATTAGGACTAATGGCGTCCCTCGCGCGTGACTATCATCCAAATGCGTCGCGCATTGGGATGATCGGCGCAGTCACACGCAAACTGTAGCGCAGGGTGCCACGCTGTTTCCGGAAGACCTGCGGCTTCTTGCCGATCCCAGAGAAAAACCCGTGCGTTCCTACTGATCCAGGCTGGCCTTCCGCCGCAATCTGCCATCAATCCGCCCGGGCCCGCGCAGCCAGCGCGCCCAGCATGGCGAAAAGCAGCGCAGCCAGCGCCGGCTCGCGCAGCGGATAGTCCACCAGGCTGTGCGCAAAGATCGTCGGAATGCCCAGGCCCCACAATGAATCCGCTGCCGGGCGCACACTCCAGATCGCGATCATTACGGCCAGCGCCAGAAACGGCAATCCACCCTCTACAGCCCATTCCGCCCAATCGTTATGCGCATGGTTCGCCGCAAGCCCGTTATCAAACCGCGCATACGCCGGATACGCTACCGGCCAGGTGCCCAGCCCAAATCCGGCCCAGGGGCGGCACGATAGCATATCGAGCGACGAGATCAGCAGCTCGCGCCGCACACGGTAAGGTTCAGGCTCGCGGAATCTTTCGAGCGTGACCTGCGAGCCTACTACCGCCGCAAGGACCAAGCTCAACGCGGCCATGCTCAACACGGTCTTGCGCAGGCTCACCGCGGGCATCAACTCGCGCCACCAGGCCAGCAGCAAAATCGTCATCAACTCGGCGATTAATAGCGCCACTCCGGCGCGCGAAACGGCTGCGATTGCCACAGCGAACAGGGTGGCGGCCATGGCAACGTACACGAGCGAGTGCCGCCGGTCCACCAGCGACTGGAACACAGCCAGCGGAAATACCAGCTCGATGAAAGCCGCGCACTGGTTCTTGTAGAGAAACGGACCCAGGACGCGAGCCTCCTGTGTTGAAAATATCCAGAAGACGCGACCCTCAGAAGTGAAATACTGCAGGACTGTGAGCAAACCCAGAGCTGCGCCGAACCACAATATCCAGCTCAAAAAGCGGTTGCGTGTGTAGATTGAGTCGCAGACTTCCCGCGCGATCAGGAAAACCGCTGCGTTCGCCGCCCAATAGAGTACCGATTTCCCGGTTTCGAACCGATACACGGTTGTTCCCGCGATAAGCTGCCAGGCCCCCCAAACCGCCAGCCCGATCACCGGCAGGACCACGAACTCGGCATGCACTGGACGGCCCTCAACCAGTACACGCGCCAGCAAAAGCAACGCGCCGACCTGAACTAAGGCGACCGGCCAGTAACCCGGCGCCCAGCACGTGAGAATGCCGGCAAACAGGAGTACGGCCAAGACGTCCACCAGCTTGCGATTCATGGATCAAACTCGAGCCAGACCGCTGCGAGTGCCACACGGCCCTCAGTCTTTGCCAAGCGTGGCGGATGCCGATAAGCGAGCACCAGCCGAACAAGAGATGCCGTGAGCGGCGATTCGAATCGCAGTGTGCCCGTGGCTTCCTGATCGCTTGCGAGATCGGAGGAGTTTGACGAAATCTCGCGCCCCGCCACGTCCGCGATGCGCCACCGCACCCCAGAGCCAGTCGCAAGACCGTCGGTCTGATAGCGAAACCGCACGCAGTACCGCCGCGATGGCGCAACCGCCAGCACCTGTGCCAGAAGTTCGCAATTCTCCGGCTCGTGCCCGTCGAGAGCGATCTGTAAACGCGGCGGCAGGCCCCCGCGTTCCACCTCCACACCCGCCACAACCGGCATGCGCCAGTCAAACCCGTGCTGGACGGGCTGCGACCCGAAATCGCCATTCGTCATCCCAGCCGCAGTGAGCGGCGCGAGCGGGAGGCAGCTGTGCGTTCGCCAGCACAAGGCGTTCCAGGCGTGGATGGCATGCTCGGCATCGCTTGCCGCGATGAGCCGGTCGCAATAATCCAGGACCGCATCCAAGTCGCGTTCGCCGCCCAGAGCCACGACTCGCTGCGTAACGGGCTCCGCCACCTGCGTCAGATTTTCCTGCATTAGAAACGCGAGATAACGCGACTGTACAGCGGCGACGTCCGGGATGGCATGATCTAGCACCGTCGCCGGATTCCGCGAGAGCTTCCAGCACAACCGGAACAACGGGACAGGATCGTGCGCCGTCACGTCGCCGATGGCCAGCGCCCGCCGCGCTACCGGCCAGAATTTATCGCGATCGTTTCGCCGGAAGTAGAAATTGGCAAGGGTCCACAGCGTAGCGTAGGTGTGGTCCACATCGGCCGCGCGGACTAGATCGGCTTCGGCTTGCGTGAACGCGCCAGCGGTTTCGGCCCTCAGCCCCAGTGCGATCCATGCGCCGGACATGCGCGGACTCGCTATGACCGTCGCGCGCATCTCGGATTCGATGGCCGCGCCATCGCGGCCGGCTTCCTGACGAAGGGCTGCCAACCGCGCGTGGTACTCGGCGTTGCCCGGCGTGAGCTCCGCCGAACGCGCAACCGCGGATTCGGTATCGCGGCGAAAGAGAAGGTCCGCCCAAGCCAGCCGCACCGGCCAGTAGCACACCGCGGCGAGCGCCGTGAGGCATGTCAGCCGCACCAACCGCCTGAGCGCAACGGATATAGGCATGCGAACAAGGAGTGCGCGGGTTGACGATCCGCCGCGCCCAAAGATAGAGTAGAAGTGTCTTCCCGTTTTTCTCCGAGGTCCCCATCGTCTAGCCCGGCCTAGGACATCGCCCTTTCACGGCGGTAACGGGGGTTCGAATCCCCCTGGGGACGCCAACCCGGACTTTGTCCGACCCGGACGCATGGGTAACAGATTGTTCCTAAGACACAGGTACACTTTCTGCCCGAAGGGGTTGTCGAGTTCCTCGAGATCCATATAATCCGGCGAAGCGACGCCAGACGTAGGTAGTAGAACGTTCCGGACACATGGGT
>DATLVQ010000657.1:0-18980 GCA_035577325.1 Bryobacteraceae bacterium
AATGGAGAACGCCGGCGCAGCTCACATCCCTCTGGCGCTGGACCTGTAGGACGCGGGCCCGCGCCAACCAGGAGGACCCTCGGATGGCGGTTCGCTACTCGCTACATGTTCATCGAGTCGAAGACCCTAATGGGTGCCTGATCACCTCTTGAAAATTTACCCAAGCGGAACGACCGCTCAAGCGGATCATCCAACATGCGCCAGCCGTTCCGGGGATGGATGCTCGAGTCTTACAAACATGCCATTGCCTGAGCCTGCTAGCGAAAATGATCGGCCGTCGATCTCCAGACTGACTCGAAGAAGCAACCCCCACGGCTACTTGGTGGCCGAACTGAGCACCAGTCCCAGCGCTTCATCCGCAGGGCCGGGGGGACCGCAGATCTTGGCACGCGCGGTCCACAGTTCTTCCGACAGCGACATGTTGTCCTGCGTAGCATCGCTCAGGTCGGATCGCCCCCGTCGCTTGGGCGCCTTCTGCGCATTGGCCAGCAACTGTTGCATTTCCGGAGTGGCCTTGTTCTCGTTCTTGTTGACACAAACCTGGACTCTGTCGAGGGCCTCATGCAACACACCCATGCTCCTCCGGTACCGCTCTTTCGAACTCAGCCCGCGCATCGTGGGATCCAGGGAGAGGATTTCAGACGAGACCTGCAGGCGGTGTCTGATGCTCTCTTGGTTTGGGTTCCATTTGAGCGAGTCTTCAAATGCGCGTTGAGCCAGCCGGTAGTTCCCCAGGGCGAATTCTGCCTCACCAAGGCCGGCGGAAGCCCCTGAATCGCGATCATTCGCGCGGAGGACCTCGCGAAATACGTCAGCAGCCTGCCGAGCTGAACCGAGGTCCAACAGCAGTGGGCCTACGCGTTTCTGCACCTCTGGACTCTTTGGACTCTGCTCCGCCAGCGCCAGCAATTCCGACAGAGCCTGTTTTCGCTGGCCCTTCTTCACCAGGAAATCCACGAGTTCGAAGCGAGCCTGGATACGCTCATCGCCGGCACTGCTCAGCCATGTGCCGTAAACCGCTCGATGATAATACGTAACTGCGTCCTGGACCCTACCCTGTGCGACTGCAATTTGCGCCATCCCAAGATTGGCCCGACCGTTATCAGGATCGGCCTTCAGAAGTTGCTGCAAATAGATCTCGGCCTCGTTGAAATAGCGCGCTTTCACAAGCGCTAACCCCAGGGCAAGCCGGTACTCGCCTTTTTCCCGCGAAATCGAGAGCGCGTTTCGATATTGTTCAATAGCGTCGTCGATCCGATCCTGCCGCAGCAGTGCGTTCCCTGTCTCGAAGTCGCTGCGGGCCCTCACCTGCCGCTCGGTGCGGTAAGAGTAGCTCAGAAAGCCGATCAAGATCAGGATGCCCAGAGTGGCCACGACTACGCCCGCGAGGAGCATCCCAGGAGCCACAGTGTGTTCTCCGTCAGCCTCCGGACGCTTCCCTCGGCTCTCCCCCTTTTCGTACGCATCGAGAATGCCGCGCCTTGTGATGATACCTTTGAGCTGGCGCACATTGGCGCGGCTCACCACGGGCAGCACGTTCATCTGCGCCTGCGACATTCGACGGAGAGCTGTGTCGAACGGGTGATCCTCGTGAACGTGGGGAAAAGTCTCGGCCGTGAGGGACTCCACCGGCTGGCTCGTGGGCAACAAGTCAGCTATTTTCCAATCGCCATGGCCCTCTCTAACAGCTTTCTCCAACTCGCCAATCCTCAACATACCAACGAGTCTCTCCTCATTGACCACCGGCCAGGCATTCAACTCTCCGTCCAAGTTCTGCAGAGCGTGTATTAACTCATCACTCTTGAGCACTCCCTGTGGCGGCTTGGCAGCGTCCCTTACTAGGAGCGGAACTTCCCGATCGCGGCCTCCCGCCGGCAGGTGAATCCCGTCCTGGTGTTGGAGCGCCTCATAGATCGGTTCCCGTTGCATCCGCTGCGAAATGAAAAAGCTGATGAGATTCGCAATCATCAGAGGGACGATGATGGTGTAGTCTCGCGTAACCTCAAAAATCATGATTACGGACGTTAACGGAACGCGTATGATGCCGGCGAAGGCGGCGCCCATTCCGACCAGGGCGTAGGCGCCAGCGCTGCCTGTGTAGTCCGGCAGAAGCGAGTGCGCCGTGCCGCCCACGGCTCCACCCATCATGGCGCCGATGAACAGGGCCGGACCGAAAATGCCACCTGCATTTCCCGACGCGTAGCAGGTGGCGGTAGCGACCAGTTTCAACACAACAAGGAGCACCATCAGGTGCAGCGGTAGTTGACTATTCAGCGCTTCGCTGACATGGCTGTACCCGACACCCAGCACCTGGGGCACGAACCAACCCAGCACTCCGACCAGCAACCCTCCCGCCACCGGTTGTAGCGCTTGTCCCAACGCCGGCATGCGAAGGAAGTATTTGCGCTGCCATAGCAGCAGTTTGACGAAGCACACCGATACGAGACCGCCGATGACGCCTAGGGCTGCATACACCAAGAACTCCAGCGGATGGACGAGTTGGTACGAAGGCACGTGGAACAGTGGCTCGTCACCCAAAACAAGATGCAAAACGATCCACGAAGTAGCCGAACTCAGGACGATGGAACCCAGCACCGGCGCGTGCATGTCTCCCATGACTTCTTCGAGCGTAAAGAGCACGGCCGCAACCGGCGTGTTGAATGCCGCGGCGAGCGCCGCCGAAGCTCCTATGGGGACGAGCGCCTTGACCCTGCTCGGTCCGAGGCCCAGCCAGCGCCCCAGGACGGACGCAATGCCGGCGCCCACTTGCACCGACGGCCCTTCGCGGCCAAGTGAAATCCCGCTCGCGAGGGACACGGAAGAAAGCCCGAACTTTCCCAGCACCGTACGAAGCCGAATAAAACCATTATGAAGAAATAGCGCGGTCTTGGTCTGCGGGATGCCGCTGCCGCGCGCGTTCGGAAAATACTTGTACAGCAGCACCCCGGTTACCAGCGCGCCCAGAACCGGTATCGTGAGGCGCCGCCAGGGCGCCCCGCCTGCCGGATACATACGGGCTCCAAGATTTTCCGTAACGAGAATGAAAGAAGCGATGACCAGGCCCACAATGGCCCCGATCACGAGAGTCAGAACCAGGAGAACTTTGTCTTCATGCTGCCGCAGGCGATCTGCATCAGCCCAGTTCCACAGTCGATCTTTGAAGGTCATTGGAAACTAAGAGCGTTCGGTTTCATTAAAGGTAAAGACGGTCCGGAGATGTGAATCCGAACAACTCTGCGGTACTAAACATTTTGTACCGCCGTCCGTTGCTTGTGCAAATTGTGTTGTGCCACCGTGTCGCTCCACCGAAGCGCGCGGCTCACAAGCGATGAGCCGGCGAAAAGCCTCTGAATTCCAAACCCAGATGCAGTATTCTGGGCGAGCAGGGCCAGCACTCGTGGGACAAATTCGCATATTGCTCGCCGACGACCACACGATCATTCGATCCGGGTTGCGGCTCCTGCTCGAACAGCAACCGGACTTCAAAGTCGTGGCGGAAGCCGCTGATGGAAGGGAAGCCGTCGAGTTGGTTTCCAAGCATCACCCGGAGGTCGCGGTTCTTGATATCGGCATGCCGCAACTGAATGGAATTGAGGCAACTCAGCAGATCGCTTCCCGGGAGCCTCGGACGCACGTCGTGATCCTAAGCATGCATTCGGATGAAGGCTACGTGCTTCGTGCTCTCAAGGCGGGGGCCCGCGCCTATATCCTGAAGAACTCGGCGGAGGCAGATCTCATTCGCGCAGTCCGGACTGTGTCTGAAGGGAAATCGTTCTTCAGTCCCATGATCAGCAAGATGCTGCTTGAAGACTACATTCGCCAGATACGCGACAAAGAAGTTGAAGACAGCTACGATATTCTGACCTCGCGCGAACGCGAGATTCTTCAGCTCCTGGCAGAGGGCAGGACGAACAAGGAAGTCGCCAACCTCCTGAAGCTGAGCCTCTACACCGTGGAGACGCATCGCGGCAACATTCTCGAGAAGCTCAATCTTCACGGCGTTCCTGAGTTGATCCTCTACGCTGTCCGAAAGGGAATTATCCAGTAACTGCAGCCGCGATCGGCAGCGTCACACGCAGCACCGTTCCCTTGCCAGGCAGGGATTGAATCTCCAGGCGTCCGCCAAGTTGCTTGACCCGTTCCTCCATACCCAGCAAGCCTAGCCCGCGGGTTCTTCCAGGGTCAAAGCCGCAGCCGTCATCTTCGACCATCAGCATAAGGGATTCGTCCGTCTGACGGACAGTGACCGTGGCGCTTCGAGCGCCGGAATGCCGCGATACATTTTGCAGCGTTTCCTGAACCACCCGATAAACGCTCGTCCTGACCGCGTCGGGAAGAGAATCCGGCACTTTCTCAGCCGCCACCTTTACTTTGATGCCGCTGCGCCGCGAAACCTCGCGCGCCTGCCACTCCAGAGCGGGAATCAGACCCAGATCGTCCAGCATCGAGGGGCGCAGCAGTAGTGCGATATCCCGGAGGGAATTCACGCTGGAGTCCGCGAAAGTACGAATATTGTCAAGGTATCGCCGGCTGATGCTATCCTCCGCCGGAATCCGCTTTGCCAGATTTGCGGCATCCACCAGCAAAGCGTTTAGAGTCTGCCCTACCTGATCGTGCAGCTCCCGCGAAATTGTGCGACGTTCGGTTTCCTGAGCCTCGACAAGTCGCGCCGACAGTTGCTGTAGCTCGCTGCGCGCCTGGACGATTTCTTGATAGCGCCGACGGTTTTGGCGCTCTATGTTCAGGATGTACGCAATGCACCCTACGGCCAACAGGAGGGCCGCCCCCAGGGCGATGTTCAACACCACGCTAAGTCGCCGTCCCAGGCTTTCGAATTCGCCCTGAATTTGAGCTTCCGTAGAGGCGAGTTGTTTGGCGTCGACGTCTTCCACTCGTGTCGCGATTTCGAGAACAGCCGTTCGGAGGGGGAGAATTTCTTCTCCGTAGAACGCTGCGCCCCGGCGCTGCCGCTGGTTCGGCGACCAGTTCATCGCCCGGCTCACCTCCTGCCAGTGCCGATCCAGCAGATCCTGAAGATGCTTGAGCAACACCGCCTCACCTAACGTGGAACTGTGGTAGCCAGCTAGATCGTTTAACATCCGCGACCATGCGTCCCGCAGTTGAGCCAGATGCTCTTTCGACCTCTGTTCATCTAAATCGAGTAGATAGTCGCCCATATACGTATGGCTGAGCAGGATATACGAGCGGATCGACGCGAGACGGTGGGATCGTTCCAGAGAAGCGTCCCGCAGAATCTTGTTTTCGGTACGCATCTCGCGCAGCAGACGTACTGCGTCTACTCCTGCGACCAGGAAGATCAGGAGCATCCCGCCACAACCAACGATTAAGGCGAGACGTAACCTGCGGGCAGAATGATCGATTCCGGTCGAACCCGCGGGTGACGATTCGGCAGAGGAGGCTTTCATTGGCCTTTTAGTGTACCGGACCAAGTCGCCAGACGACACGCATCGTAAGCACTCCCGCGGCGAGAGTTTCGCTGGTCGTCGCAGAGAGGCCGGAATCATGTGGTCAACTTGCGCCACTTGGCGAATGCCATCATGATCGCATCGACCCTCGTTTGTAACCGCACTGGATCCATCAGGTCTCGGTTGAGCTCGTGGGCCGATTCGAGAGCGGCCAGCAGGTCCAGCAATCGGACCGGTTCAACGACAACCTCCCACGCACCTTCAGCGTAGAGTTGGGTAGAGGTTTCCGCGTCGAACGGTGAGAGCACAACCGTGCATGCCTCCTGAGAATCCTCTGCCAGCTCGCGAAGCATGTCCCAGCATGATCCGATCGTGTGCAGGTCGAGGAGCACGACACCCGTGCTCGTGATTTTCAGCAGAATCTTGACTTCCGCCGGCGTCGAGGCATGGTGGACACGGATACCGGCAAGTGATAGCAAGCTGGCGAGCTTCGTTGCTCTTCCGACGGATCTCGAGAAAAATACAACAGAGTATCGCCGGTTCGAAGATCTTCGTTCGCCCAAACCGTGGCTGCCGAATACCAGCACGTACCGTCTCATAAAGCCCTGTTTCAGCATTCCGTCCTCAGTATGAGGTTATCGGAGTCCTGTGGGGCATCACTTTGAAGCGGTAACCGGCAACTCGATCGTACGGTATAGGCACAGAAGAACAAGCCAGTCGCACGTTTTCGCCTATACCCTATCCAGGTAACCTGTTCTACTCAGTGCCGGGTATGGGTCTTCAACCGCTTACGCCCTAACCTGAAATTGGAACCGGCGATGGCCTGGTATTCTCCGCCGGCCCGCCTTCCCGGATAGGGAAGGGCGCTACGAGGTGGCAAATATGAAAATCAAGTTTCCTGTACGCCGTCGCTGGCTGGCGACGGTTTCTTTAACCGCAGCGTTGGCTGCCATGGGTTTCTTTGTAGTGAGAGCAGCCACGGTAGGACACCTTTCTGGTGAGAATCCGCCCGCCACGGTCAAGGTGGTCTCGCGGTCCGAAGCCTCCACGGCCCGCGGATATGCAAGCGTGGTCAAGCGAGTGTTGCCCGCGGTAGTCAACATCTCCTCATCGAAGGTCGTCAAATCGGACATGAGCGCCTTGCGCGGACCGCAAGGCGTGGATCCATTCTTCCGGCAGTTCTTCGGCGATGACTTCTTCCGGAAATTCGCCGTGCCGCAGGAACGGCGCGAAAAGAGCCTTGGATCGGGCGTCATCGTCAGCCCGGAAGGCTACATTCTTACGAACAATCACGTGGTGGACGGCGCAACGGAAGTCACCGTCACGCTCCACGACAAGCGCGAGTTGAAAGCGCGTGTGGTGGGCACTGATCCACGGACGGACATCGCCGTACTGAAGATTGATGGATCGAACTTCCCCGTGCTGACGCTGGGTGATTCCAGCAAAGTCGAGGCCGGCGATATCGTTCTCGCAGTCGGCGACCCCTTTGGTGTCGGCCAGACCGTCACCCAGGGAATCGTGAGCGCGACCGGCCGCGGTGGACTCGGCATCGAGCAGGTCGAAGACTTCATCCAGACCGACGCGCCGATTAATCCGGGCAACTCTGGAGGCGCGCTCGTGGATGACGAAGGACATCTTATCGGCATCAACACGGCGATCATGGGCAACTCGGGCGGCAGCCAGGGCATCGGCTTTGCAGTTCCGATCAACATGGCGCACCATGACATGGACGAGATCCTCAAGCACGGCAAAGTGGATAGGGCCTATCTCGGCATCCTTCCGCAAGATGTCACGCCGGCTATTGCCAAGGCCTTTCACGTTAGCGAATCCAAGGGAGCGCTGGTTGGGGACGTAACTCCCAACAGTCCTGCCTCGCGGGCCAATCTCAAGAATGGCGACATTATTCTCCAGATCAATGGACAACCCATCGACGATGCCAATCAGTTGCGGTTGAAGATCGGCATGATGGAGCCAAACACGAACGTGAGTTTGAAGGTTCTCCGTGACGGCAAAACGCAGAATGTTGCCGTGCAGCTTGGCGACTTCCCCTCCAAGGAAGAGCGCGCGGCCATCGGTACCGAAAACCCGGAGAGCGCCCTGCAGGGCGTTACTGTGGAGAACCTGACGCCGGACACTGCGCAACAACTGAAGCTGCCGGCAACGACTAAGGGCGTGGTGGTCGACGAAGTGAGCCCGGCCAGTCGGGCGGCGGACGCTGGTCTGCAGTCCGGCGACGTGATCCAGGAAGTCAATCATCAACCAGTGAAAACTGTGAAGGACTTTAGCCAGGCTGTCAGTGCGTCCAAAAAGGACGCGCCGGTCCTCTTGCTGGTGGACCGGGACGGTAGCACGATGTTCCTCGCGGTCTAGTCGAGTTGCCCCTCGGGCACAACGGCCGGTTTCCAGCCTGATCCTCCGAGGCTGGGCCGGCCGTTGCTTTTACGCCGTTCCAAATCATTTATTGAAGCGCATCCAAACAGCTTTGGGCCATCCATCAGTTCGATCGGCCGCGGCATCTCATGCTCGCAACTCCGTCCGAGTCTGCAAGAAACTCAGCAGGTGGGCTCGAGATAGGACACCTGCAAGATGGCCGTTAGAAACCACCGGAAGCTGGTTGAGATCGTGGCGGCCCATCATCTCCAGCGCACTCATCAGTGGTGTTTCTGGTGTGACCGTGCGCATCTGTTCCAGCGGCCGCATGATGTCGTGCAGAGTTGTGAACGGCCATCGAGCCCGGCCGACCTGCTTAACTTCGTGTGGCGTCACCAAACCGGCGACCACTCCGTTCTCCAGCACAACGAAGCACCGTCGCCCGGTCGGCAAAAGCTGCTCTTGGACAAAGTGTTGGAGATTTATATTTCCGGCAACGGTTGGGCAGTCCGAGGTCATCACATCGCTGACCGATACTCCCTCGATAGCGCCTTTGAGACCAATCTGGACATAGCTCTCGCCGGCAGCCTGCAGCAGGAACCAGCCGATAAACGCCATCCACAGGCCGCCAATACCTGCGCCTTCAAAGAACCGCAGAATGCCAAATCCGATGAAGATGAGGGCGACTGCCTGCCCGACTCTCGAAGCGATTCGCGTCGAGCGCTCAACGTCGCCGGTCTTCCACCAGATGAGCGCACGCAGAATGCGGCCGCCATCGAGAGGGTAGCCGGGAATCATGTTAAAGCCAGCAAGAGCCAGATTGATGTAGCCAAGCCATGAGACCATGACTGCGGTTGGACTAGACGCCGCTCCGGCCACTCCCTTCAACGCCAGACAAAGGAGACCGATGCAGGCACTCGTTAAAGGTCCCACAAAAGCCATCCAGAATTCCGGCTTCGCGCTGGTGGGCTCCTTCTCGATCTGCGAAACGCCGCCGAGTGCAAACAGCGTGATCTCTCGAACCGGAATCCCCTGCGCCTTCGCCACCACCGAATGGGCCAACTCGTGCAACAGGAGGGAGATGAAAAACAATAGGGCCGTCGCCACGGCAAGCACCAGGATGACGCCGTCGCCCCACTCGGGATTGGTGGTGTGAAATTGGGCAGACAACGAGAAGACAATCAGGAGCGCAATAATGAACCAGCTGTAATGCAGGCCGATTCTGATGCCGAAGACGCGCCCGAGGTTGATCTGGGAACGCATGTCAACACCTCCGCGATTAGTCGCTCGACCCGGAGGATGATGAAAACTCCCGGATCGGTTAGCCTAGATTCCTGCCAGATCTTGCCAACTGGCCCGCTATAACCGCTAAGGTGACAGTATCACGCTTATGGCGGAACAGGCGCGCCATTCACGAAATGAGCATGAGCATTTTAACGGCTTGTTCGAGGCTGAGCCCAATTGATAATCGCCGCTGCACGCTAACCACCGGACAGGGTGCGGCGCTCCGAATCAGCGCGTATGCATGAGTGCCCAGCCGTCCGAACAGCTTTTACCGTTTGGCTGTGTGACCCGTCCGTAGCACTTCTCTCACCTTTGCCACGAGCTCGTCCGACTGAACGACTTAGGGAAAACTTCATAACCTTCGCCTATCGTTCGGTTTTCGGTGCGTTTGATCCTGAGGAAGGCCTGCTACGATCAGTACACTCATCGTCGGGCATTTCTTGCGGAGGTACTGCGCGGCGTCATGACCGGGAAGTTCAGAGATGTAGAGCTCAGCCCTGAGGGTACGATATCGGCGGCGGGAGCTGACGGAGCGTCTCGCGATCTTGCTCGTATTCCGCCGCCGTGAAGTCGTAGACTTCGTGCTCCTTCAAGGGAGGCGTCCACCTGCAGGCAACGTTTCTAAACGAAGAAGCCTGCGCAAGCTGCGCGGCCGTGGGTGCATGCGACCTGTATGCTTCGAGCGCCAGGCTCTCGAGCACTGCACGAGGGAAGTCCTCCCACCTGGATTCGAGTCCTTCGGCGATGTCCTCCCCAGCCCTATCGCAATCTGCATGGGCGCCTGTCCCTTCTGTCAATTGTCTCAGGAGCAACTTCCTACGGCCACTCGGGCCAGCGCATCCAGCACTGGCGCATGCGCAAAGGCTCGGTATGCTCAGGCACCGGGTTTTAGCGCGCCGGCGGATACCGGCCCTTCGGCGCGGGCATGCGATCGTCCTCCCTTCCGAAGAGAACGGGTTTCGCGCGCGGCAGACTTTCGCGGGGCCGGGGCGACCTTCCCTACGGACGGAATAGTCACCAAATCCAACTCATCGTGAACATCGGTGGCCGGCGCCAGGTAGCGCATCGTTGTCTCCAGAGACTTGTGGCCCATCCAGTGCTGCACGGTCCGTACGTCGAAACCCCTGCGCAGCATTCCTGTGGCATAGGTCGAACGAAATGTCTTCAGGTCAAACTTGGTCGGGTCGAGTTTGGCGCGCTTCGCGATAGATTTGCAGTGGTCGAGCATGTGCTGTTCGCGGTTTCCTGTAGGGGATGGGAACACAAATTGGCAGTTCGGGCGATGCGCATGCTTCCGAAGCTCGTCGAGGAGTTCCACCGGGGCCGGAATCTCACGATCTTCCCATCGCTTCGGGTAGAATCCCAGTTCCGGTTTCGAGGTCACGCGCACAGTCCGCAACTCGAAGTTCACGTCGCTCCAGCGCAGGAACATCACCTCCTGCTCGCGGAAACCGGTCAGCAGAAACGTGGCGAACAAGGCGCGTTCCGCATCGGAGCAGGCGGCAAAGAAGCGGGCAAGCTCCTCGTGGCGGTATATCTTTACAAGCGGCGTGATGCGCTCCGGTAGCGAAAGCTCTTTCGTGATCCCGCTCCTGCCATGGCGCTTGAGAAACTGCGCGACGATGACCGCGTTGTGCAGAATCGTATTGGATCCCAAGCCATGATCTTTCTTGAGGGTCACGACGAAGCGCATTAGGTCGTCGCCGGAGATCGCGTCGATCGAGACGCAGTCGCGGAAGAACTCCCCGAAGCGGTTGAGCACGGCTTCATATTTGCGATGAGTGTTGGGCTTTTTCAGCGCTGCGATCTGTTCAAGGTATCTAGTGATGGCGACGTGCAATGCAGGTTTCTTGACAGTTTCGCCGGCTGTTTCAAACCCGGGGATACCTAGTTTGCGGCCTTCCAGTTCATGGTGCTTGCGCCGCTGTACCTCCAGTGCCTGAGCGGCGGTGACGCCGGCACTCACACGACGGCGAGTGCCGCCCACGTACCACTCGACATAGTAGCGGCCGTCGGCGATGGCGTTCCAGTCGTAGTTGCCTTTGGCATTGCGGGGGATGGAAAACATCTTCCAGCGGCCGCCAATTTTGATGCGTTTGACGATGTTGACTCGCGACAAAATGTCTCTCCTGCGAGCCGCATCTTTGCGGACAGCATGGGAGACAGCACAAGGTTTAAATGACAGAAAATAAAGGGGGTGGGTAGAAGCTGGCATTCTACCACTGAATTACTCCCGCTCAGGCTGCTCTCTAATTCTAATAAAACGGCTGCTGGTGCGCTACATTCCCGAAATAACTCGGATCGGGAACCAACTTCTAATGCTGTTCAGCTGGGTTCACTAGAGGTATTCCGGGCGCGTCGCGCTTGCGGGTGGCATCGTCGAGCACGAGCACCCAATCGCCGTCTCCCGGCGGAGTAAACTGCCGTTTGCCTGTGGTCGGGAACTCGCCCGCGGCGCTAGATTGGCCGGTGTGCGGGTTGAACCACCACGTCCTGGCAGCGGCGCTGGATATTTTTGTCATGTCGACTGTGAACGTGCGGCTGGATGGCAGATAGGCCATGACCAAACTTCCGTCGGCCGAGTGAGCAGCAGTGAGATAGTCCAGGCCATTGAACTCGCCCAAACCGTCCATCACCACCTGATGCTTGTCATCCGGCACCAGTTCGTACCAGGGACGCGAGTGAAACAGCGCGCTGAGGCGTGCCATATCTTGCGAGCCCGTTGCGTCCAGCGCCTGCTGCCAACCGGGATCGAAAAGCCAGATCGGGCGATTCCCCAGGAACTGTCCGGTGGCGCCGCACAGCAGCGCCCAATAAGCCTGGCGGCGGATCTGCACCGGCGACGTGTTGTGCTCGCCCTCATAGCTGGTCTCAATCAGAAAATACGGCATCGCCGGTGTCCGGTTATAGTCGGCGAGCAGTTTCTTGTGCACGATTCCGTAGGTGTAAGTGTTGTTCAAGTCGAGCCAGCCTTCGTCTTTATACTGGTCGACGGCGGAATTTTCCGGGTGGCAGTGCGCGGTGAACAAGTGCCGGCTATCGAATTCCTTAATACCGCGCACGACGGCGTTTACGGCCTCCCGAGCCTTCTCAGGATTGCGATCGCCGCCGATCAGCCACACCAGGTTGTCGTAGTGGCGGTAGCGTTTTCCTAGATAGCGTCCCCAGGCGCGGCACTTCTCCGGGCCGCTAGCCAGCGCCTCCTCGATCCATCCCTCATCGGTGCCGGTGTAGCCCAGATAGATGGGCGCGAGAAAAACCTGGATGCCCTTCTCGGCTGCCTTGCTGATCACCCAATCGGCGTGTGCGAAATATTTTTCGTTCGGTGTGGTGAAATCCCCGGGAGTGGCAAAAGGCCCTTCGCCATAGCGGTTCAACGGGCCGTGGAACTTGTGCTCGATAAGGTTGACGATGATCGAATTGAATCCCTTTTGGCGGCGATTCTCAAGATATTGCTCGGCCTCTTCCCTGGTAAGGCCCGAGATGAGCGACCATGGCGTGTCGCCGTGGATCAGGAACGGTACGCCACTTTGATCCAACACATGGCGATGATCCGCGCCCACGCGCAGAGGGTACGGACCGGCTGCGAGCGCAACGGCGACGCACGCCAAGGCGCAGAAGAGCATGGAACAATGAGAGCGAACCATAGTAGCTTCCCCTGGAAAGAAAAGCCTAAAGAGGCCGGCCGCCAGTCTATCAATTTCCGTCCAGTGAGGCGCGATCCGGCCCTGATATAATTCGTCCACGCGCCGGCCATGCGGTTTCTGGCCGAAGGAGGCTTGATGAAGCGCTTGATAATCTTCATGTTCGCGCTACTGGCCCTGGCGACTATAGCGGCCGCCGCGGACGCTACCGGCAAATGGAAGGGTAACCTCGAAACCGACGACGGTTCGCGTGAACTCACTTTCAACTTAAAGGCCGCCGGCGGCAATCTTACCGGCACCGTCGAAGGTCTGCTGGATCGTTCGCTGGAACTCAATGAAGGCAAGGTCGAGGGTGCGACCATCACATTTTCAGTCATATCCGAATGGGACGGCAATGCCGTGAAGTTGATTTATAGAGGCGAACTGGTGGGCGACGAAATCAAGTTCACCATGGGTACAGACGACGGCAGCTGGAGCACGGAGATCAAGGCGAAGCGGGTAGCGTAAACGACTTACTCCTAACGTTGATCCGTTGTGTTTCGCCCGATTGATGCGCCAGAATCACGGTTACCATGAGACCTTACTTGGGCGTGTTCAATGGACTGTGGCTGCTGACGCTGCTTCTTATCTCACTCGCGTCAACGCAGACGCGCCATCGCCCGGCACCCGCCGTGCCAAGAGACTTCGCCGTGATGGCGTGGGGCGATTCTCCGTCCGATCCCGAACAGCTACGCGGCATGCGCGAGGCTGGACTGAATATCTCGGGCTTCTGCCGTATTGAAGATCTCGAACAGGTCCGGGCCGCAGGGCTGACCTGTTTCGTGACCGACAAAAATCTGGAGGGCGATTCGCCCCTCGGCCTTCCGCCGGATGATCAGATTCGCCGCCACTTGGCGGAGATCAAGAAGCAAATCGGCGATAATCCCGCCGCGCTCGGATTTTTTCTTAGCGACGAGCCCGATGCGCCGTCTTTAGCCGGACTCGGCAAAGTGGCGGACATGCTCCGCGAGGTCATGCCCGGCAAGTGGCCGTATGTGAATTTGTTTCCCTACCGTGTTCCGCCATCGCGGCTTGGCACGCGCGATTACGATTCCTACGTGCGCATGCTGGTGAAGACTGTCGGCCAGCCGTTCCTGAGCTACGACAATTATTCGCTAGTGAACGGTGAGATGCTGGACTACTTCTACACCAACCTCGAGATTGTCCGCCGCTTAGGGATCGAGACCAGCACGCCATTCTGGAATTGCATCCTGGCCAACGCGCATTTCAACTACATGGAGCCGTCCGACTCTACGTTCCACCTGCAGGCCTACAGCACGCTGGCGTATGGCGGCCGCGGCATCCAATACTTTACGTACTTCGCGCCGCAGATCGGCAACTACCGGCTGGCCGCCGTCGATCAGTTCGGCAACCGCACGGCGACCTGGGACATGTTGCGCCGCGTGAACAGTGAAATTCACGCGCTGGCGCCCACGCTGATCCGTCTGCGCAGCACCGGCGTTTTTCATTATCCCGACGTTCCGGAACAAGGCCAGCCGCTTTCGGCGAGCAAGCTGATCCAAAATGTCGAGATGACGCAACGGTACGTGCGGCCTCCCGTGGCAGGCCGCTTTCTCATCGGCGAATTCGAGGATGCGAGCCACCGGCCGTATTTTCTGATCGTGAACAAAGACCTGCACAACTCGTTTCAGTTCCGCGTGCAACTGAAGCGCGAAGGTCGGAAGCTGATGCGGGTTTCGCCGTATTCTGGGGAAGAAGAGCCGTTCGGGCGGGAAATGGACTGGCTGGCGCCCGGCGCGGGGATCTTATTCCGCGTCGAATGATCGCGCGACGTCCGGCGACGCGTTGCCGCGCGGGGCGCTAAATCGCCGGTTGTTCTTCGAATATGCCGGTCTGCTTATTCTTGTGTGCGCGGTCCGCGCGAAAAACGCGGCCGTTCATGGCTACGTAGACCCCCGGTGCAAGCGCCTGCGCGAATGCCAGCGCGCTGCCCAAATTAAAAAGGCCGTCCGAGCTTCCAAATTTGTATGGCACCATCGCTCCGGTCAGCACAATCGTCTTGTCCGTAATATTCGCGGCCAGCGCCTGGGCTGTCGCCACCATTGTGTCCGTCCCGTGGGTGATCACGATCCGGCTTTCGGGCGCATGCCGGCACTGCTCCAGGATCAGGTTGCGATCGGCATCCGTCATATCCAGGCTGTCGATCATCATCAGCGTGCGGACTTCGAGCCGTAGATTGCAGCGTCCCAGCTTGAGCATCTCGGGGAGGTGTGAATCCTTGAAATAGAGCTGGCCGGTCAGTTCGTCGTACTCTTTGTCGAACGTGCCCCCGGTCACGAAGATGCGGATGGGTTCCGGACCGGCGTCGTCACTCACCCCCATATTCTCCCAGAACGGTGTTAGCTCCGGGCCCTCTCTGCAGCGCTCATAGCAGATTGACACGCCCTTTCCAAACCCTATGCTGCTCCTGTTGCTCGTCTAAAGGAGGTCGCGCCTGCCAGCGGATTCACGCTAGAGGAACACCTATAAAGGTCGCGGCGTCCCAGGCGTTGACGCCATAAATCAGGCTGGAAACCAAGCGTGCTAGTACCAGGGCCACTGGAGTACCAATCGCCAGACCGCGAGCGCCACGCCTCGCGCCACCATCGCGCGCAGCACCGCCGCCCGCCTCGCCACAAGCGCCATGCGAATCCCGATCTCGCGGCGACGCTCTTTGACCGAATAGGCCATCACACCGTCCACAAGCCGCTTCTTGGTACTTCATTGGCCCTGGTACTGCGAATAAATCCCCTCCGCGTTTATACGTCAGTGTCATTTTGTCACTGCAATCCTGGCACAGCGCGCTCAATCCGGCTTACAACCATACCGGACCAATAAACAGTTAGCTAACCAGCTACAGCGTCCATCAGATTGAAATCACAGGGCCGCTTTGGGTCTTCGGGCCGTTTAGTAAGCGGGTGTTTTTGGGCGTCGGATTGCCTAATGAGAGCGAGACGCTATCGGACAGGATTAGACGTATGCCAATATTCATCGTGAAACGAAGCAGGTCCTTCGCGCGGTACGCCGCGGTCTGGCTGGTTTTATTGGTTACCAGTGTCGCCTTCGCCGACAATTCGAAGATTTCACCAGACCTTCTGCCGCTGCTATCGAATCCAAACAACTCGGTCAATGTGATCGTGCAGTACAACTCAGCGCCGCAAACGTGCACCAGCGGCGGTCTGCTCGGTGGCCTCATCTGCACCGTCGTGAACATCCTTGGTGGTGTGGTCAATGTCGTCTTCAACCTGATCAATGCGGTATCGGCCACCGTGCTGGCGGGGGACATCGTTAACCTGTCCAATCAGTCGAATGTTACGTACATCTCGCTCGATAGGTCGGTGAACGCGTCGCTGGATTACGTTGCCGACGCCGTCAATGCGCCCATGGCGTGGAACTCCGGGTTGAACGGAACGGGAGTAGGAATCGCGGTGATCGACAGCGGCATCTATTCTCACCCCGACCTCCGAAACAGTTGGGGCCAATCGCGCGTGGTGTACCGGCAGAGCTTCGTCAGCGGCGGGGTCCAATATGACGATTTCGGCCATGGAACACATGTCGCCGGCATTCTAGCGGGCAATGGAAGCTCGTCGTCGGTGCCGGGTTCTTTGCATATCCTCAAGGGCATTGCCCCCAACGCCAACCTTCTCGATCTTCGGGTGCTGGACAAGAATGGCGCCAGTACCGACAGCGCCGTGATCGCGGCTATCCAACAAGCCGTACAACTGAAGAGCAAGTACAACGTGCGCGTTATTAATCTCTCATTGGGCCGCCCGATCTACGAGAGCTGCAATCGCGATCCCCTCTGCCAAGCGGTAGAAGCGGCATGGAGGAATGGGATTGTTGTCGTTACAGCCGCCGGCAACCTGGGCAGAAACGGCTATTCGACGGTGCTGTCTCCTGCCAACAGCCCCCACGCCATCACGGTGGGCTGCATGAAAACCATGGAAACCTTTCCGAAAACTGACGACCTGATCGCGAGCTATAGCTCGAAGGGCCCGACGTTCATCGATCTGACCGTGAAACCGGACGTCGTCGCGCCAGGAAATCTCGTAGTATCACTCTTGGCTCCGGGGTCGACTCTCGCGGCACAATATCCGGCGAATATTGTTTCTCCGTCGTATTACACGGGTTCGACCAACTCGGGGACCGCCAAATATTTGCGGCTGAGCGGCACTAGTATGGCGACGCCGGTGGTTTCAGGTGCTGTCGCCCTGATGCTGCAGAAAAATCCCAGCCTGAGTCCCGACACTATTAAGGCGCGGCTGATGAAGACCGCGACCAAGAATTTTCCCGCTTATAGCACCGCCACGGATCCCACGACCGGGCAGACGTATACCAGCACCTACGACATGTTCACCGTAGGCGCCGGGTACGTGGATATTTATGCGGCGCTGTCGAATACCGACACGACGTCGGCAAGCGCCGCATCACCGAGCGTCCTTTTCAACCCCCTCACGCAACAGGCATCCTTAGTGACCAATAACAGCGCGATATGGGGCACGAACGTTGTTTGGGGCAGTAACGTTGTTTGGGGCAGCACGGTCCTGGTAAGCGGCTCCAACGTTGTCTGGGGCAGCAACGTAGTTTGGGGAAGCAGCAGCACCTGGGGTACTAACGTTGTCTGGGGCAGCAATGTGGTCTGGGGCAGCACCAGCGGAAATGGTGAGAACTAGTCTGAGTTCTCACTCAATACGAGGACGGCCGTGTCTTCCAAGGCAAGAATTTTCATCTCGCTGGTAATCGCGCTGGGTTGGCTGGAACTGGCGCGCACCGCATTTGTCTGGCAATCGGACGACTTGGCCGCCTTCCTTGTCTACTTCGTTATTGCGTTATTGGTTTCAGGCCTGAAGTTGCAGTTGCCCGGAGTCACGGGAACGATCTCGGTCTGCTACTTCTTCGTGCTCATCGGCATCGTCTCCTTGAACCTGCCGCAAGTTCTGGCAACCGGTTGCTCCGCGGTGCTGGTCCAATATCTGTGGCAATCCGCCAAAAGGCTGCGGTTGGTCCAGATGCTCTTCAACATCGCCAGCGCGGCGATCGCGATCAGCGCCTCATACGCCGTCTTCCATTCGTCGTGGCTGAGAAGCCTTCCGCTTGAATGGTCCGTGATGCTGGCCTTGCTCGCGTGCACCTATTTCGCCAGCACCACCATACTAGTAGCCGCCGTCATATCGCTAACCGAAGGTAAATCATTCGGCAAAGTCTGGTGCACATCGTATCTCTGGGCATTTCCCTATTACATGCTGGGTGCGGCGACGGCGGGCCTGTTCGAGGTGGCCAAGCGGCATCTAGGCTGGCAGACTTCGATGCTGGTAGTGCCCGTCACGTACCTGGTGTATCGCTCTTATCGCCTGTATTTAGGGCGGCTTGAAGCTGAGAAAAAACACGCCGAGGAGACGGCAGCTCTCCACCTGCGCACCATTGAATCACTGGCGCTCGCCATCGAAGCCAAAGACCACACTACCCACGATCATTTGCAGCGGGTGCAGGTTTACGCTGTAGAAATCGCCAAGGAATTGGATCTCAGCGATACTGAGCTTCAGGCCGTGCGCGCCGCGGCGCTGCTGCACGATATCGGTAAGATTGCGGTGCCGGAGCACATCATCTGCAAGCCCGGTAAACTCAGCCCCGAAGAGTTCGAAAGAATGAAAGTGCATCCCGTGGTCGGAGCCGAGATTCTGGCGCGGGCTCAGTTCCCTTATCCCGTGGTTCCGATTGTCCGCAGCCATCACGAGAGGTGGGATGGTTCGGGATATCCGGATGGCCTGATGGGCGCGGAGATTCCAATTGGCGCGCGCATTCTTTCCGCCGTGGATTGTCTGGACGCCCTGGCCAGCGATCGCCAGTACCGCCGCGCACTGCCATTGGGGAAGGCCATGGAGATGGTGGCCGAGCAATCGGGCCGGTCCTTCGACCCCAGAGTCGTCGAGGTGCTGCAGCGGCGCTACGTCGAGCTCGAGCAACTGGCGCGTGGTTCGCAAGCCGAGGCCTTCAGCCTGTCTACCGACATCAAGATCGAGCGGGGCGCCGCCCCGGCCGCCGGTTTTGAGGAATCGAGTGAATCCCGGGCGAAATCCGATGCGCCCGCCGCCGCTACGGCCGCAACCAGTTGGGGGGATCTGGTTGACGTGCTCGAAAGCCTGGCGGGCGTGCTCTCCCGCCGGGAAGTCCTGTCGGTCTTTGCCGGCAGGCTACAGGAACTGATTCCGTGGGATAG
>DATLVQ010000658.1:0-23351 GCA_035577325.1 Bryobacteraceae bacterium
TCGAAATTGTAGGCGAAGCGGATAACGGGCGCCAGGCGGTCGCCCAAGCCCAGCGACTACATCCTGATGTTGTTCTCATGGATATCGCCATGCCCGATCTAAGCGGCTTTGAGGCGACGCATCGTATCCTGCGAGCGAAAACTAAGATCAAGACTAGAGTCCTCATCCTTACGATGTACGAAGAAGAAGAGGTGATCACTCGATGTCTCGATGCCGGCGCCTCCGGTTACGTTCTCAAAGATGCTCCGCGGGCACATCTGATTCATGCCATTGACGTGGTCAACAGAGGCGGCCAGTACTTGAGTTCGCGAGCCCTCAAGAAAGTAGTCAAATTGCATGCCAAAGGCGGCAAGAGCACGGCGGCAACCAGCTACGAGCGGCTAAGCGACCGCGAGAGGGAGGTCCTCAAGTTGCTTGCCGACGGACTGACGCTAAAAGAGATTGCCGCCCGACTGGTTCTAAGTGTCAAGACGGTGGACGCCCACAAGACGAACCTGATGCGGAAACTCGACCTGCACGATCGCGCAGAAGTGATCAAGTACGCCATTCAGCGGAAGCTGATCCGGCTACCGTCCATGAAAACGGGGGCTGCGCCGGAGCCTCTCCGGGAAGGCTGAGACAGAACGCTGCAGCTCCGCATTTACGCAGGGCGGCAGAATAGCGACCAGAAGTAAGGAGTGCTTCCTTGCGTGATTCACCCAGGAAAATCGCCGGGAAAAGTGTGAATTCCAGGCGGTCAGTTGCGCGTGTCGAAATGGTCTGTGCCCTGCTCGCGAGTCTTGCTGCGCAAGACGTGCTTGATCCTGCCCACCAAGGCTTGGGGCATGAACGGTTGTTGAATGAAGTGCCAACCGTAGTTGAGAACAAGCAACGCGCCATCGGGATATGAGGACATCAGGATGATGCGCATTGCCGGCCTCTGGATCTTGAGTTTTTTTGCGAGGTCGGGCCCGGAGATGCCCGGCATCGTCAAATCACAAAGGAGCAGGTCTATGGTTCCCGAGAACTCTGCTTCGATCCGCAGCGCCTTTTTTGCGCTGTTAGCAGTGAGCACCGTGTAATGGGCGTCTTCCAATATTCCCTTGATGAGCTTAAGAAACACCGGGTGGTCTGCCGCGATGAGAATATTCTGAGGTTTTTTCTTGCCGTTGAGGCTCACCTTACCGTTTAGGCTCACGAAGTCACCTTGCCGCCAATAAAATTCATAGTCTTGGATCAAGAGGGTGGTTGCCCGTCAAGATTCAAGCGCAGTTTTGTGGTCTATTACGAACTGAATGTCAGCTTAAGTGTAGACGGAAGAACCATTCTTGGCTGAGCTATAGTGCTCACAATATGCCGTCACTTGTGGTTCTAACGCGAAACATACCTTGTCGCGCCGCGGGCGCAAGCCGGCGGGTCACCGTAATTGCATTGACAATTTCAGAATCCGCAGGCCGGCCGAGACTCCCGGCACGGCCCGCGGTTCCTCTGATCAGGGTGTAAAGACAAAAGCGTCTATCCAAACCCAACTTCCGCCGGACACCGCGTTGTGGGTTCCCGTGGCCTCGATCGCCAGCGTGTGGATTCCCTCAGCCATGCCGCTGGCCGTGTAGATGGCCGCTTGCGTCTGCCCCGACGGGGCGTATGTGTCGATGGTCCCCTGGATCACGCCGTCTACGTATACCCGTGCAAAACCCGACCACTGGTCCCGATACCCAACCCAGCTCACGGCCGTGCCGGTGAAGGTCAGAGTGGCGCGAGCGTTCGGATCCATAGACATCGCGATCGTACCGCCGCTGGCCCATGGATAGGTCTTGGGGAACCAGGTGCCACCGGTATAGACCACGGAGGAGCTATTCTGCTCGATCCGAATGGGCGTTGACGATGTCGGCGTCGGCGCGGGTGCTGGCGCCGTTGTGGAAGAAACGGTTGTCACATCGAAGGCGTCGACCCAGACCCACGCGCCGCTGGACTTACTGTCGTGTTGCCCGGTCGCTACAATCGCTACAGTGTGGACGGCATTGCTGAGGCCGCTGACTGCATACCCCGGCGCCTGAGCCAGCGCGTTAGCTGAATAGGTGTCGATCGTCGCCTTAAGGACGCCGTCCAGATAGACCTGCGCTATACCCGACCACGGATCGTGATAGCCAATCCACTTGACGCCCGTTCCAGTAAAGGTAAAGGTCGCACGGCTGCCCGCGTCCATCGCCATTGCGGCAGACCCGCCGCTGTTGAACCCGCCGCTATTTGGAAACCAGGTTCCCGTGTACCGGACGGCCGCGTTGTTCTGCTGGTAGCGAACTACGCTAGTCGTCGCTGTCGGTGGTGGCTGCGTGGTAGTGGGTGGCGGCTGCGTGGTAGTGGGTGGGGGCGGAGCCGTCGTGCTGCCAAGCAGAATCAGGTACGTGTCGGAATACTCGGTAGTGTACTTGTCGATCGCCTGCAGATCGAAGTCGCTGGCGAAGAGCAGCCGCGTGCCGTCGCGGCTCACCGAAAGCTTTGGTTGCCAGTTATAGCTGTTCAACGGGCGGCTGCGATGATGCGCCCAGCGAATCACTCCCGAGCCGTCAAGCTTCACCTGCAAGATCTCGTTCGTATAAGGTACCCATGCAGCCGCGCCCGACTCGGGATTGGCGGGAGCTTCCGTATCGACAAAGACCGACCCGTTACCGTCGGGGGCCGAAATATGTACGGCGAGGCTCCAGTCCAGTTGGGCCAGGCACGTTTGTGTGCCGCTGGCCAGGAGGATCTTCACGATTCCGTTGTTGCAGTTCGGAATCGGCTGCGGATCGTTCGAGTTGGTCCAAACCAGCACTTCGCTCCCGTTGGAATCGCGGGTGACGTCCTTGTGACCGTCGGCGTGCCCAACCTGCCTCAAGAAGTTCATGTTGATGTCAAACAACTCCTGGCCGGTGTAGCGGACTGTGCCGCTCTGCGTCCAGCTAACGATCACGTTATTGTTGGGCGTAATGTACTCGCTGTCGAAGCTGCGCCCAGCGGTGTCGAACACGGTGAACTTCTTGTCGGTGCTGATCTGGTAAACGAAAATGTACCGGCTGTCCCCGCAGTACACAAAGTGATCTCCGTCAGAGGAAATATCCATTTCGCCGTTGCCGCTGATTGAGGAGTACTCGCTGAAGGTGTGTACCACGGCGATCTCACCGGTGGAAATGTTGTAGCTCTTGAGCCTATTCCCGGAGTGGTAATAGAGCGTTACATTGTCTTTCCGTGACCATCTTGGCTCGCTGGAGGAATTGACCTCAAGCGGAAGGTCGTGGATGTAGAAGCCAGAACCGTCGTACAGAGCGAAGTAACTCTGGTGCACCAGAATAAACTTCGAATTGTCGCTATTGAATGGGCTCATCGTCGAATATTCATTCTGGATCCACGTCAGTTTGCCGCCAGCGTCCGCATTGGGTGTCCCCAGAGCATTCGATACGCGCTTGATGGTCGAGCCGAATGTGGGATCGACGTAAGTTACGCCAACCGTAGGCGGCACGAAAGTGTCGTAGTTGGGTGCCAGTTCGATGCCTGTGGAGGTCAGCTGGGCAAAGGCAATCTCAATCGAACCGATTAGTAACACGGACGCCGAAAAAAGAATTGCCCGAAAAAGCTTTTGCATGATTTCTCCTTGTTTGTCTCCATTCCTTCTGGAGCGCGTAAGCCCTAGGGCGTTCAAGTTCTGGAAGCAGCCCGCTTTGTGCGTTCCGACAAGGTCCAAGCCGTTCCCAAAAGACGCCGGACCACTTTTTCCTGCTCCAGGCAGGCGTCGGCTCCGCACCTGCGGCCGACGGCCATGAAATCTCTTGCCGGACAGATCAGGATCAGCTTCGACAAAGGACTGGACCGCTTGATGGAGGTGATAACCTGGTAAATAGCGGTCCTCACTGGTTTCACAGTTGCCACGATCAGTTCGGGACAGAGCCTTCCGGCCTGCCGCCCCAGGCCTCTGAACCCGTTCAAACTGCCGACCACCTCGAACTCCGGTCGATTGCGGAAGAGGTATTGAATAACCTGAGACAGGGATGGAGGGCTGACGATTAGGATTTTGACCCTACGCCCCGTCGATTGAGGGCTTCTCCTCACGGGCAGTTGCCGCAAGATCTTGCGCGCTCTTGATCAACGATCACGTTTCAACTGTGGGGGCGGAAGGGTCGCGGCTCAATTAGGCGGGCACCTTAGGGTCTTGGAATTTGGACCCTAAGGTGAGGGGCCGCAGGTTGGTCTTACCTTAGGAGCGCGTTGCGCTAACTGTCAGCAAAAAAAGACCCATTCGCGCCGAGAACGGCACGGGTGGACCAGCTTTGCATCTCATTAGGGTTAATGTTGGATTCCGGGCCGACGAGGGAGCTATCACGGAGATTTCTGCGGGTTTTGCTTGCCGCGCGGGAATCAGGATGTCAGAAGTTTTCGAGAAAAGACAGAGCTGGTCAACAGCCGAGTTCCTGTCGTCGAAGAAAATCTCCGCTGCCGCATCAGTGGGGCTAGCGAGGATTCTTTGGCACTACCACTTGTAGGACGTGCTTGCGTGGATCCAGCCGACTGGTCGCGCGCCGCTGATCGCGCCCGCTACTGCTTCTTGTTCCCATGCGACCTTACTGACTCTAGCCGGAACCCGTACGGCCGGCACCCAGCATCGGAATGAAGTAAGTATCTATTGAAGCACCTGGCCGCATAGATATTACCGAAATCCGCATAGCCCATCCGGTAGCAGGATTTCAGCGAGCCAAAGTTATTCCACTCCACGAAGGACACGATACCTTTGTAGCCCCGTGCCAGGTATGCCTCGAGCGCCCTGGTCATCCCGATCGCGTGGAGCCGCTGCCCCCGATAGTTCAGATGGGTGAAACCCTTATACATGTAAATGAACTGATCGTTGAAATGCAAAACGAGATCTGGCGGTTCAATCTCGGTCGGCTTATTGGAATACCATCCGTAGGAGGCTAGCACGCTGCCGTCGAGGAAGCCGTAGCATTCGTCTCCCTTCGCCAGGGCATGGCACAGAAAGCTCTTGGATAGTTCATATTCGGGCCGCTCGGCAAATTGCTGAAGCATGCCCTCATTCAGGAACAGGCCGCGGTATTTTTCGTCGCACTGCAGATACTCCGGATGGACGGTATCGATTTTGATGCCCTTCAGAATCTTAAAAAAAACTCCGCGATTCAACACCCGCAGGGCAACATCCTCTAGTGCGTTAAAGGCGCCGAACTGTTTGACATTACGGTTGAACTCGATTCGGTCCATCGTTCATGCCTGGACGACTCCTGGGTCAAAATCCGACCGCGAGCAGCCACCATCACCGCTGGACGGACTGTCCGCCATGGAGTTGGGTTTCATTGTACTACCTATTCCGAAATGTGCGGTTACTCCATCCAAACTGGTTCAATTTGTAAGACCGGTGAGACAACGCCGATAACAGAACGGTACGAGAACGATATTCGCAAAGCTATGCTATATTGCGCCTGTCGGTGGACGCGAATGCGCATTTGTAGAGGGGCAGTTCGAGGGCCAACTGATAAGCGGCGTTACAAGTTGAAAAGCAAAGCGGCCTGACGGTCGCCAAGCCACTCCATGAACATTCTTGGAATCAGCGGGTTTGAAAACGCGATGCCTTTCAAGAAGGCTCACTGGCCCGGCCTCGAGGAACGCGAGTATCGAATCTCACAAGGGCACGATGCCGCCGCGGCTCTGCTCATCAACGGCGTGCTTGTGGCCGCAGCCGCCGAGGAGCGGTTCGATCGCCAAAAGCATAGCGCAAGATTTCCGGTTCACGCCATTTCGTACTGTTTGTCCGAAGCGGGGATTTCGCTGAAACAGATTGACGAGCTCGCGCACGGGTTTGACTACTCACCCTACCAGAGGATTTACTCGCTTGACCTCATGACGGCCCAGCTGTACGAGGAGGTCTTTTCCAGGGAAGCGCTGCTGGCGCAGGTGGAACGGAACCTGTCCGGGTTTCGGCCCGAACGCATCCATCACGTGGGCCACCATCTGGCGCATGCGGCGAGCGCCTTTTTTACGTCCGGCTGGGACGACTGCCTCGTCGCTGTGGTCGACGCCATGGGCGAAGCGCAGAGTGTTTCGATTTTTCACGGACGTGACGGCAGGCTCGACAAGCTCCGCGAAATTTCGGCGCAGGATTCCATGGGCATTCTCTATTCGCTAGTCACGCTCCACCTTGGTTTCGATTTCAATGCCGATGAATACAAAATCATGGGCCTCGCCCCGTATGGAAGTCCAGAACGTTTTCGCGCTTTCTTCGAGCAGGCCGTGGAGCTATGCCCGGATGGCTCAATCCGCATTCCCGTGCTGCGGTTGAACCGCACGAGAGAAGAACGCGAGAATTACACAGCTACCCGAAAGTACCTGGACGAACACCTTGTGAAGGAACGCCGGCCAGAAGATGAAATCACCGCCGAACATCGGGACGTGGCCGCCGCATTGCAGGAGTGTCTCGACCGGGTAATGCTGCACGTATGCGGGCATTTCGGCGCCTCCACCGGGTTGCGGAGGCTGGCGCTGGCTGGTGGCGTGGCGCTCAATTGCACCGCTAATGGCCGGCTGATGCGGTCGGGTCTGTTCGATGAGATCTACATTCAGCCGGCGGCTGGCGACGACGGCTCGGCGCTCGGCGCGGCCCTGTACCGGGCGGCGCTGGCCCGGGACGTTCGCAATGTGCGTTTCCCGTCGCCATTCCATGGCCCAACGTATTCCATGGAGAAAATCGAGGTGGCGCTGGCCGAGTTTGAGGATCGCGTTGACGTGATCCGGTACCGCACGCTCGTCCAAACGTGTGCAGAGGCCGCCAGATTAATCGTGGAAGGACGTGTCCTCGCATGGTATCGCGGGCGCATGGAGTTCGGACCACGCGCGCTCGGGCATCGCAGCATCCTCGCCGACCCCGGGCGTTTGGAGATGCGTGACCGTATCAACGCCATGGTGAAGATGCGCGAGGCGTTTCGTCCGTTCGCCCCCGCCATTACCTTGGAGCAGGTTCATCGGTGGTTCGACGTGCCGCCGCTGACCGAGCTCCCGTATATGATTACCAACGTTGACGTCCGCGAGCAGTACCGGGCGCAATTGCCGGCCATCACCCACGTCAATGGATCGGCCAGAGTACAGACTGTCTCCGCCAGGGACAACCCGGAATTCCACGCTCTGCTGCAAGCGGTGGGAAGTGCCACGGGCCGGGAGATGGTGCTCAATACAAGTTTCAACATCAAGGGACAACCCATAGTCAACACTCCGCGCGAGGCGCTGCAGACTTTTCTCGGAACCGCTATCGACTTTCTCTTTCTGGAGAATATCCTGGTGAGCCGCCGGCAGCGGTAGATCTGAAATCGCTATCGCCTACCGGTCCGGAAGACGCATATTGGCTAGTCCCCGACGCCCTTCTGAAAACGCATGCACCATTCGCCTTCCAGGCGCGTCAGGAACGCATCGCCGCGATGAATGGCATCCAGCAATTCAGGTTTCTGGGAATGAATCAGTGTCCAGTAGCGGCGATGGTGAGCCAACCCGCGCCGCGCCAGCAATTCCGGCATCAGACCGGGCTCCAGGCGGCCTCTGAGTACGACGGCGCCGTTGTGCCAGGCATGGTGGAAGAGGTGATCAAGCACTTCATGGATCGAGGTTTTCTTCGATCCGATCTGCAATACCTCGCCCATACCTCCGTGATCGAGATAGTAAAGGAACCACCCTATCAACTCCCGCGCGGCGTTTCTCACAACCACTTTCTGAAAGCTGCCATGGCCGTTCGTTTCCGCTGCCCGTCCCAACAGCCATTCGAGAGTACACCTGTCATACTGAGGCCGCAGCGCCTGGGGATGCCTGAAGGCATCGGAGCACTTCATTAACGTCTCCACGCCGGTGCCCTCCGCCTCACAGCGCGACCCTGTGCGGCGGAAAGGGTTGTCAGGAACTCGCGCCACAACAGAGTCGATGGCCCGGCACACGGGCTTTAGAAAGAATGCCAGCGGCCTCGCCAGATTGCGCCGGCCCAATCGCAGCCCGACATACTGGGCAGGTCGTAGCCTGCAGGTCCAATGGATACTATAGAGCAGTGCGGTCGAGCCTCCCAGCCGCTCCCATACAGCGCGCGAGGAATCGTTCGCCTCATCGGCCAGCGACAGATCCTGGGGGCCGGAAAAGAACGTCTTCAGAAGTTGGACCCCCACCAGTTTGAACCGGCTCTCCCGTTCGACGATAAATTGAGAACTCACTGCCGCCCGAATCAGACGGCCTTTCATCCACATCGGGCGGGGCATCACACCTAGAAAGCCCCCTATCTTCCCGTTTCCTTCCTCGTAAACGAGGGAGCACAAATTCTTGTCGTACCACGGATTGTTCAGGAAGACTTCGCGGAAATAGCACCTGTACAGCTCCGGCGACCATTTGTCGCTCATGCCGAACATTCTTCGGTGCAGGTCGGCTACCTGCGAAATATCGTCGTCCACAAATGGCCGCACGCGTCCCATCGCCATCTCCCCCCCGGTCGCCCCAGTCTTCGTGTTCATTTTCGAATGCAATTCGCCGCGCTAAGCAGTCCTTTTGAGGCGATTGTGTGCAGCCACAAAACCGGCGATTGTCGCGACCGAACGAAAATTGTCAGGTTCCATTTCGTCCGTGGAAATCCGGATATCAAACTGCTGCTCCAGATACATCACCAGGTCCACGAAGGCCAAGGAATCCAGAACCCCGGTTTCAAACAGATCTTCGGCAGGGGACGAGACGGTGAGATTCAAGCGCTCGGAAAAAAAAGCGGCGATTTGATGGTATAGAATCTCATCCGGCATACCTATATGAGCTCTGCCGCTGGAAACTGCTCTTTCACCAGGCGGGTGTCAATCTTGCCGTTGGCGTTCTTGGGAAGTTCGCTCATCGCTATCCATCGGGTCGGCAACATATACCGGGGCAGCACCTTAGTCAACTCGTTTCGCAACGCGGCGGGACTGACATCGCGATGTGGCAAGGCCACGTAAGCGCAGCAGATGATCACGCCTTCAAAGCCGCTGGTGGGTATGGCGACGACTGCCGATTCACGCAGAAATTCCAGCGCGGACAGGGCGGTTGAGACTTCACCGAGCTCGATTCGGTGTCCCCGGCTTTTGATTTGCGAGTCAGACCGTCCAAGAAAATAGACCAGGCCGTCTTCCCCAACTTTGGCCAGATCGCCGGTCTTATACAGACGGTCGGAAGGATCGGAACCAAACGGATTTCGCAAGAAAACTTCATTGGTCTTTTCAGGGTCTTTGTAGTACCCCGGACTGAGTCCGGCGCCTTGAATGTATAAGTGTCCTGTCGCGCCCGCCTCAACCGGCCGCAATTTCTCGTCAAGCACGTACAGGTTTTCTCCGCCGCACGGCCCGCCGATGGGAATAAATGCCCTATCGTCAGAGGGGCAATAGGGCACCGTGTAATAACTGCTGGCAATGGTCGCTTCCGTGGGTCCATAAAGATTGGTGAAGCTGACGTGGGGCAATCGCTTCATGAAATAGGTCAGCGCCGGCACCGGAAGTACCTCGCCGCACCACAGCAAACGCTTCAACGCCGGAAAATCATTCGGCTTCACGACATCGAATTTCGCCATGTAGTTGAGAGCCGACGGCACTGAAAACCACTGCGTCAGTTTCGAATCGCGAATAAAGTCGGCCAGCTTGTTGGGCAGAACCTTTAATTCCGGAGCGACCAGATGCAGCTCAGCGCCGGCCGCAAATGCACCAAAAATGTCAAACACGGAAAGATCGAAATGCAGTGGCGAATGGCAAGAAAGGCGGTCGGCATCGCTGATGCCGAAGTAAGGAACAGCCCATTTTATAAAATGGACTACGTTCGAGTGCGTGATGACGACGCCCTTGGGGCTGCCCGTCGATCCGGATGTGAACATGATGTAGGCCGGATCACTCGAAGTGTTGTCCGAATCAAGCGGTGCGCTGGAAAGTGCGCTCAGATCGGCGAATGAAAATGCCGGTTTGCAATTCTCTTCGGTCTCGATGCACTCGTCCAGCCAGCCGATTCGCATGCCAGATACCGCGGAGCAACTGCCGGCGAGCTCTTTTAGCACCGGACTCGCCGATCCCCCAGCCAGGATCCAGCGGTTCTGACAGGTCTCGACAATCTTAGCCAGGCGGGCCGCTGGACAAGAAGGATCCAGGGGAACATAGATACAACCCGCTTTCAAGACTCCGAGAATACCGGCGATGGCCACAGTTGACTTTGGCAGAAGCAGGCACACGCGGTCTCCTCGCCTGCAACCACCGTCGATGAGCATCCTGGCCAACTGGTTGGAGATCTCTTCCAGCCGGCCGTAGGTCATCCTCTCGCCCTGCAGAACCATGGCCGTCGCCTCGGGGCGCTGCTGGGCCTGCGCGGCTACCCAGCTCTGGAGTCTTTCGATCATGCGATGGCCTGTCTCAGCGAATGCTTAAAGACCACGCCGATGTGCGATAGTTCTGCCTGCGTTGGCGGGATGTCCAGAATGAATGTTCCATAACCGGCCTCTACGTACCTCATCACCTCTTCTGCAATGCGCTCATAGCTACCCACCAGGTAGGGACAGAATGTCTTGTAGTTATGAAATGGCACCAGCCAATAAGGATTGTTTTCGCTCTCCTCGTCTAGACCTGAGAGCTGCTTGTGCCAGACGGAATCGGATGTTTTCATTGCCAGCTGCTGGGTTAATTGGCCTTTTCGGTCTTCTGGAAAGCGCGCACGCGCCACGCGCCACGCTTCGACATCCGTCTCACGGGTGATGATTCCGACGCGAATCCCGTAATCGATGCCGTCATTGGGGACGGCAATCTCTTCTCCGGCAGGCTTGGGATATTTGATCGCGGTGGCCCCGATTGCTCTCGCCGAAGCCAGCCCTGCGTCCGACGAACCGGAAACGAAAATCCCTGGAAAGAGATCCCGATCGAGCGGCGGCGTCAACCGCAATTTGTCCACTTTATAGAACTCGCCGTCACGGCTTACGGCAGACTCACCCGCCAGAAGTTCTTTGATAATGAGGGTGTATTCGACCAGCCGCGCGTATCTCTTATCGTGAGGAGTCGTGTCGTTCAATGCCAGCAGATCGTTCGTGAAGCCCCCAGCGATCATGTTTAAACAGATCCGGCGGCCGTAGAGATAAGCAAGGGTGGTTATCGATTTGGCAATTGAATAAGGATGCATATAAACCGGCTGGATCGCCAGCAGCGGGCAAAGGTGCTGCGTGTTTTCGAGGATGATCTGACAAAGCATCCATGGATCTATGAGGCTGTTGTCCGCATAGATCAAGATTCCTTTGCATCCGGCCTCCTCGCTCCAGCGGGCGACATCCATGACACTTTGCAGAAATGCCCGCCGGTCTGCACCGCCCGCAACCGGGCACGTGGAAAATACTTCGATGACGCGATCTGTCAACGTGGTTTCCATGCACGCCACATGAGTTATAGGCAATGCCTCTCCTAGTGCACGCGCCGTACCAAGGTTGCTGGTGCGGCAAGTACCTGGCAAGAATAGTCCTACTACGTTCAATACAGTCTTCAGAACAGCTGACGCCGGGCTTCAACACGTCGCTGACGAGATGCTCAAAACTGCCCGCGACAGCGATTGCCTCCGAAAAATGCTTCCGAATCAACAAGATAAAGCAGGCTTCTCAGCACCCTGCCTGCTCTCCTCGTTGGTTGGGAGTTTTTGAGCACCGGCGACGCCAGCCCCAAGTTTCTCGACTGGATGCTTTGACGGCTTGGCATGGCCCATAAAGCAAATGCAGAATACGTCGGATTGGTGCAGCTTTTGCTGGCAAAGCCACCGGCGAGGGCGGCCCGCTCATCATCCACCACCAGCCCCCATCCTGAGAGACGATCCGCTGGAAAAATACGCCCGCAGGACCTCAAGACTGCGCGCCGCTGCGTGTCCATCCCAGTACTTCGGAATCCGGCCAGCCTTCGGTGCCCGCTTCATCTCTGCCCACGCGGCGAGAATGCTGTTCTTGCGGGTCCCAGCGAGGATGTTAGTGCCTTCTTCGATGGTCACCGGGCGCTCGGTGTTGTCTCGCAGCGTAAGACACGGGATGCCGAGAGCAGTCGTTTCTTCCTGAATACCGCCGGAATCTGTGAGAACCACTGAACTGTCGGACATCAGGCGAAGAAAGTCGAGGTATCCGAGAGGATGGATCAACTGAATGCGCGAGTGGACCTCGATTTTGTGGTCTTTCAGACGGAGGCGGGTCCGCGGATGCAGCGGGAAGTATAACGGAACCTCGCCCGCGATAATCGAGAGAGTCTCGATGATCTCGGCGAGCGCCGCGGGATCGTCGACATTCGATGGCCGGTGCAAGGTCACCAAGCCGTAGGATTTCGACGTAGCTCTCAAACGCGCCAGAATATCGGATTGCCGGGCCTTCTGGACGTTCATCCGCAATGTATCGATCATCAAGTTGCCCACCATATGAATGCGCTCCGGCGGAATGCCTTCGGCCAGAAGATTCCGGCGGCCGCTCTCCTCGGTGACGAGCAGAAGGTCTGAAACAGCATCGGTGACCACGCGGTTGATTTCCTCGGGCATGGCCCGATCGAAACTGCGCAGGCCGGCTTCGACATGAATGACGCGACTCGGCAGCTTTTTGGCCACCAGGGTGCAGGCCATGGTGGAGTTGACGTCGCCGACCACCAGCACGGCATCCGGACGCTCCGCGATCACCACGGGCTCGAACTGCTTCATGATCTCGGCAGTTTGCTGTGCGTGCGAGCCTAAACCGACATGGAGATTGAACTTGGGAGCGGGCATCGCCAAATCGCGGAAGAACTGGCCCGACATCTGGTCGTCGTAGTGCTGCCCGGTGTGTACGATGAAAGGCGAGAATTCAGGATCTCGTTCGAACGCGGCAACCAGTGGCGCCAGTTTCATGAAGTTGGGGCGTGCGCCGGCGACGCAAAGAATCCGGGTTTTCATAATCGGCCGGTAATCGGGCTGAACCGATGCGACGATTGCGGCGGGTGATGTGCATACCGTTCCGATGCACCAAATGTGGACAAAACAAGGACAAATCCGCACTCCGCCGCTCGGTTCTGGGACGGCGCAGATAGATGTCCGTTCAAATCAATTTGCCTTGCTGAAGTGGAAATTCCGTTCCCGGGATTCGAGCACCTCGCCGACTCTGTCGATCAGCCCGGCTCTTGTAAACGGTTTCGCTACACACCCAAAACCATGGCTGGCATCCTCGCTGCAAGACATGAACAGGACGCGCGGGTGTGGTTCCCGTTCGAGCAGCCGATCTGCCATTTCCGGCCCGTATATGCTCCGCATAATTACGTCTGTTGACAACAGTGCAACGGCGGACTGGTACTCCTCGTAAACCTCCATCGCGGTGTCTCCGTCAGCGGCTACCAGCACGGTGTATCCTTCACTTTCCAGTAATGCTTTTAGGAGCATGCGAACATTGCAGTCGTCGTCAACTACCAAACTCATTTCGCTCGGCGTGCCCAGGTCCGTAGGTCAGTGTCTCCCAAGAGGTACGTACCCGCTAAACTTAGCAGACCGATGCTCTTGTGATCTGTTCACAATTGCTCAGCCAAAAAAAGTGCGGGCGGATGTCCTACCGGAGGCTCTCTGGCGGTGGTCCGAGAGCGGTCCGCGGAAACGATTTTGTCCTGTGTGAGATGCAGCGAAAATCAGTAGTTTAGGACCAGAAGCAGCCAATCCAGTGGGTTGGCGGTGGCACTCAGGTGGCGGTTCGACACGTGAGGTGGATGGTCGCTTCTTTCGGTCACGATGCCCCAGTAGAATCTCGATGGTTCGCAGGTCGGTGCCAGGCTCGATCAGATGTCTGGCGAGGCACTGTCGTAACGTGTGCGGAGGATGTCACGGCCCAGACCAGCCCGCGTGGCCGCTTCCCTAAAAGTCAGCCGGATATCATTACCGGATATTATTAATTATCGGATATTGCTGCGCTTCCCTTTTGCCTGGGAATTCTGTTCATTATTTCACGATAGGCAAGACTGTCGGTTTAGCCTTAGTGCTCTTTCTTACAGTGTAAACGGATCATCCCGATATATACTCATTGGCACTCCCGGAGCCAAGATGGAGTGCCGGTTTGAGTTTAGAAGTGTCATTTGGACGTCGTAAGTGCTCACTCCTATTCGAAGTTTCGGTCTAGGCGCAATTGCGCTCGAGGAGATTATCATCGTGATACGTGCCATGAAAGTGGTCTTGCTGCTCATGAGTTGCGTTTTCGCATGCGTTCTATTTGGGGATACGTTCACTGAAGTTGGAGACGCCGGAAGTCTTCCTGCTACCGCAGAGGTGACGACAGGAATTGGTGCTCTTACGGCGATCGACGGAACGCTAGACCCAACCAGCGGCGATATTGCCGATATGTATAAGATCTTCATCACCGGTGGCGGGACGTTTTCTGCCACAACAGTTGGCGGGGCGAGTTTCGACACAGAACTCTACCTCTTCGACAGCGCCGGCGTCGGTATTTATGCCAACGATGATTTCACCGGATTCTTGGGGCCTTCAACTCTGCCGGCTGGTATGGCTCTCACGCCGAGCGCATCCGGATTGTATTACTTAGCGATTTCACAGTGCTGTTTCGAGCCGTCCAACGGTAGTGGCGCGATTTTTAACGCGTCGTTTGACCACAATGCCGTTGTCGGCGCAACACAATCGGGTGGCGCTCTACCTATTACAGACTACTCTGGGGCATCCGACCAAACTTCAGGCGGGGGTGCGTACACCATTACGCTGACCGGAGCGCAATTCGCTGCTCCCGTCTCTGCCGTCCCGGAACCTGGGACCCTTTTTCTCCTCTTGACGGGGGTCGCTGGAATAATCGGACGCCAGTACAAAGAGAGACGACGAAGTTAATTACGGCTTGTGCGCTCTGCCGTCGGGGATCACGCCGATATGCTTCGGCACTCGCTTGAAATCGGCAACTCCATTGTTGACCTGCCCCCCAAACGCCCCCAACAGTGGTCTCTAACCATTACGGACGCCGCCCGGAAGTATTGTTATGTGAGCACTCTTGAACAGCCAATGAACGGCGTGTCTGTTAGTTTAGAATTGCGCCGCCTCAAGACTAAAAGAAGCTTGTCATGGATCTGGTTCAGTTAAAAAAAACTTCAGGCGCGCGCTCCAGGCTCAACTGACAGTCGCGACTCACGATCTGGCTGAATACCGGGAGATCATGGTTGTCGACAGGAACGCCGATGAAATGGATCAAACCGGGCGATCCGCGGAGCGGGAATTCGCCATTCTTGGCCTCACTCGCCGGTCGGAGCTACTTCGCAATATTCAGGCAGCATTGCGCCGCATGGAGGATCGGACCTTGGCATATGCATCAACTGTGAAGAGAGGATTGGAAGCCATCGTCTAGTGGCTGTCCTCTGGACACCCTTCTGTATTCGCTGCCGAGAGGCCGTCGCTCGCGGCGATACAACGATCAGTGAGCCTGCTTTTCAGCTTGACGTCAACGCTGCGTGAAGCGCGGCGGCTCGTACTGCGGCCCAGGGGAGCGCCAACCTGTGGAGACCATGGTTCCGCGGGAGAGAGGTTCATCAGAGCCATTGAACACTCGAAGGCCACGTAGAGCTAGGGAGAAAACGCATGACCCACGATCACGGTAGCGAATACCAGGTGAGAATTGTGCACGAGGACGGAACTGAGGAATTGAGGGGATGGATGAGCTGCCCGGAGGAGGTCGCGCATGCGATCACGGGGCTACGTGGGTCGCCAGCCAAAGCTTACTGGCTGCAGATACGAAACATTCTCTGTCTCAACTGCCTGGACAGAAAACTGAAGATCGTAGAATTTCCGCTTACCTCGACCGTAGCCGAGAGTATTCGCTTTCCACGACAAACAGACAGGAGGCTTTATGGCTTCGCCTCAACCCGTACATCTTCGACCGGAGCGTCGCCATCGAAGGGCAGTGCAGTGAGCAACACCGGTATGGCCAGAGAGACCGATCTTTGAGATCCAGCATACCGTGAATGGCGTAGTGCTCTTTGGAGAGATCGATTCTACACACCCACCAGGCTCTCGGCCACTGCTTCCACAGAACTGCGGCGATGCATGCGCGGACACGCCGGCTGGCGCTTTCTTGTCCGCCTTAACAGTTAGCCTCAGGCGACATTCGGGTCGTGAAACACCGTGTGAAATCGGCTATTGCGCTGGTCCTGGTTTCTGCGTGCCGAGCCGAAAATTCATGATCTGGGACATTATCTCGGTCCAGGCATACCCGAGGTCATGAGGCCGCGAGATGGTGTATTCATGCCCTTTCAGACGCTTTACAGCGCTGCCAATTGCGTCGCGCCAGGGGTTTACTTGCGGGTTCAGGTTGAAATTCACGTAAAAGACGGGATAGTCCACGCCAGCGAGCTGATTAAGCGAGTTTTGCGGCACACCCTCGTCCAGCATCACTTTGGGGCCGGCGAAAATAACGGCGTCGGGGTGGTCGTGGGTATCGTTTATTTCCTCGGAGAGCAGCCCGGCCAGGAATTCAGTCTCGCCATGCTTCTGGCTCAGGCGCTTCAGGTCCACCGTACCGAGGTTCAGCGAGGTCAATGCCTCGCCGAGTGCGGGGAAATTGATCTGATCGGTGTTCACCTGGCGATACACTACCCGTCGCTCCTGCAGATTGAACGCGACAATCGAAAACTTGCGAATGCGCGGCTCACGGGCGATGCTCCTCAGGATCGAGAGAAGAGCGTTGGTGTCCAGGGGCTGCAGCGTTGCCGAACTTGAATTCTGGGGCGCGAGGTTAATGATCACCTTTACATTCAAAGGCCCGGTAGTCTGCTCCCGCTCAACGGGGGCCTCCTCTCTGAACGGTTCCCGCTCGGCCGCCTGTACCATGCCGGGCGACACCATAAGGGCGAACTTTTTATCCTTGGACGGAAGCTGAGCTTCGGCGTCCCAGAAGAACGCGCAAACACGCTCGCTGCGGTCGCGCATCAGGAAGTCGACGTGGTAGTTACCCTCGCCGACATCGAAGGCGCCCCGAAGGTAAGCATTCCCTTTTGCGTTTTCCTCGATGGGCGGCACGCTCAGGCGCTGGGAAAAATAGATGGGCTCGTCTTTATGGACTTCCGGCGTCACACGGAAGATCGTGGTCAGAAGGTCTTCGGTCCCCGAAAAGTCCTTGAGCGGAATACTAACCTCGTAACCCGCGTGAAATCGGAGATCGAATCCCAGGGTGGGCTTGATGGGGGTGACGGTGCAGGGGAGGTCTTTACGCAGCTCCTGCGCTTCGAGCACAGCAGAATCAGTATTGAAAATACGAACCACGCCGCCGGGACCGGAGCCCTGCATCACGACCTGAGCCCTAAGTCCTGTCGCGGCAAGCACAGTCAAGCCGAACAAAGCCCGCAGCCACGAACTACCCAACAGACGCTTCAGCGACATGGATTCAGCACCTGGAGTTCGATGGGCGGACAACGGGTTGGTTCACCGGTACGCTCGCGATGGCTGGCCTTCTTTAGACGCCGGGGGCGACGGAGCACCATATTCATGGTCAGAGTTTACAAGCTAACTGCGTCTTGGCACTGCTCCGAATTGCACACACAAAGGGAAAAATGACGACGCGGCTGAAAACCTGCTCTGCTGCTTACTGGACAACGCGAACATAACCCGTTAACTTGTCAAAACTACGTCGGTAGCGGGATCAACCAATTGCGGCGGCGTGCCAGTGCCAGTCTCCCGCGTCGCCGATTTCCTCAGGCGGCACGGCGGTGTAACTTTGCTACTTTACTGTAACGGACCGCGATAATTTCCGGTGATCGCGGTCAGATTGATTTCGTCAGGAGCGGGCTTTCTCAGATTCTTTCCGGTGTGGTCGTTGCACCTTGAGCCTTTCCCTCATCTCAGGAATGTTCTTGGGAACGGCCCGGAGCCGTCAAGGGCGCGCGGTTGTTTGGTGCGGCGTAGCGAACCGTTGACGGCGAGGACCGTTCTCAGAGAATCCGGCAAGAGGGAAAAGCTCAGCACGCCAGGGAAACAGAGGTTGCTTATGCAGGAGAGTATCCTATCCCACCGCAGAAGCCGAAAGAATTTGAGAAACCAGCCGGAGAACAATCTGGCATATAGAGTGAGATTATCGGGGTCCGTTACACTTTACGCTAAAGACCGAACATCATTCCACAAAAGGGATCTGCCAAATCCGCTGAAAATAAACACGGCCCGCCGGAAGCAGTTTTGTCTGCGCTGTTCATTGGCGCGGGGTTCGGCACCATCCGGTGCCGGATCGGCCCGCTGTGGTCGCCAACGCGACAGAAACTTCAACCTCAACCGGCAGTTGAAATTGCGGGAGCCGTAATCTTGCCGCTGCAGAATCTACGTCGCATGTTGACTAACCGCCGATAGCAGCCGGATTCCTGCGGTAACCCCGAAAGAAATTCAAAAGAAACTCAACGGTTGCGAGCAATTTTGCTCAGACAGCGTAACAAAGCGCCTGCTACGTTGAAGCATCGCCCCCCGAATGAGGGGCGCTTTTCACGACAGGAGCGTCGCCAGACGCTATTTACACTAGCAGCGCAAGCGCACATAGCGAGCCTATGGCTCGAACGACACTTCGAGTCTTTTTCTACCAGCGAGCACCCGATGACCGTCCGCCCCTGCCACATCCCCGTTTGCTGGAGCGCTTTGTTCGCCTTTCTATTCGTCTCCGGCGTTTGCGTTCAGGCTCAGCCACGAGCCGACGATGCAGTCGCGCCGTTCGCCGGCAACTCGGACCGTCAAACTAAGCATCAGGTCGACACGCGTGTCTTCGGCATCGTTCCTAGCCACAACACCCTGCCCGACCTGTCGATGGTTGCGCCGCTAGGCACGCGGCAAAAGTTCGGGCTTGCAACCGCGGATTCGTTCGACCTGACCGCGTATGCGTTGGCCGGCCTCTACGCAGTTTTCGGGCAATTGGATCGCCAATATCCGGAGTTCGGGCTGGGCGCCAGCGGCTTCGCGAAGCGGTACGCAACCGCCTATGGGGATCAGGTCATCGGGAACTATATGGTCGAGGCGATTTTCCCTGCCATGCTTCATCAGGACCCGCGCTATTACCGCATGGCGCATGGAGGCTTCATCAAAAGGACGGCTTACGCGGTCAGCCGGATCTTGATCACGCGCTCCGATTCCAGCGCCGAGCAGTTCAATTACTCTCAGGTGGGCGGGATCGCCACTGCAGCGGGTATCGAGACCCTTTACTATCCTTCCCGGACCTTATCCAACACGATGCAGAGATTTGGCATTCAGCTCGCCAGTGGAGGCGTCTTCAACGTCTTAAGAGAGTATTGGCCGGATATTCGTCAGAAGCTCTCCAGCCGCAGTCGCGTCGCCGCAAGTAAGGATCTCGATACCCGTTGACCGTCATGAAGACACTATACGTGGCATTGTCCTTGTTGGCCTGCTATCTGGCATCAGGTCTCGAGGCGCAAGCCCAGTCGAGCCCGAACGATGCTTCCGCTCAGCTAACTCCGAGAGAGGAGGTGCGCTACTCGACGGAGACGGAGCCGCTCAAGCCGCTCGGTAAAAAGTTCGTCAAGAACTTCTTGCTCGATCAAAAAGATATCTGGACGAGCCCTTTCCGCATGAAACACAGCGACGCCAAGTGGTGGGTGCTGTTTGGCACGGCCACGGGCGGGTTGATTGCGACGGATCACTGGACCTCGCGGCAACTTCCGAATACGATTGACCAGGACAGATTCAGCACGCGCGTGTCGAATGTGGGCGCGCTTTACACTGTCATTCCCGTGACGGCTGCGTTCTACGTGGGCGGCGTGCTCACCGATAACGCCAAAGCGCGTGAGACGGGGTTGCTTGGCGCCGAGGCTCTGGTTGACGGGCTGGTCGTGTTCGAAGTCCTCAAACTCGCCACCCAGCGGCAGCGGCCCCTGAGTGATGGAGGACATGGACAATTCTTCCACAGCGGCGACTCCTTCCCGTCCGGCCACACTATGGCGGCCTTTGCACTGGCTTCAGTCATCGCTCACGAGTACCGGAACAAGAAAGTCGTCCCGGTGATCGCCTACGGGCTCGCCACTTTAGTAGGCGCGGCTCGTTTCAGCGCCCGCCAACATTTCGCCTCCGATGTTGTGGCAGCGGGGGCTATGGGATGGTTCGTGGGCACTTATGTTTTCGACACCCACCAGGAGGGCTCACGCGGGCGGTCGATGCTCAAGACAATCGCTCACCCTCAGGTGATACCGGCACTGCAGGCCGGCGGCGGCTACGGAATCTCGCTGGCCTGGCATCCATAGGAGCGTTTTGCCCGCGCCACCGCGGGTGGTGTCTGCTTACTAGCTATCAGAAATCATCGGCTGGGCTGAGTGAATTCGCAGGAAGGAAGCGGTTATGGAACTACCGGCTGCGCTTTCCGGCGATCATGAGGCCTGCTCCCCCCAGGTTCAGCACGGCGCTCACAATCGGAGATACTTTTTCCTCATGCTGGGTTTCAATACCGACCGATAGGCCGCCAGCCTTGAAGCCTTCCCGTTCATTACGCGGAATGGGAACCACCAGGGAAACAAGGCCCAGATTCGGGGAGTCACACGTAAGCGACGGGCGATGATCACCCCACAATGTCGCGGCGAATGGGCTCAACTAGTCCCCCTTGTCCTTTTGACGCGTGGCTTTGACACCTGACAAAATCGCCAGACCCAGCAGTATGACCCCGCCTACAACGATCCAGCGTTGGGGAACATGCAGGAGAACGGCGCCATAAATCAGCCCTCCGATTACGATCAAAAATCCAATGACGTAAAGACCAAATGACAAGGGGCTTCCTTCTGCCGGCTCGCACGGATCACAAGAATCTCAGGAATCACGCGGTCCCGCGGAAACGCGCGCAGCTTGCCGCTACCGGTGGAACTCTACAACGACACCAGGATGCAGATGGCGCCATCTCCAGTATTCCCTCTGCCGTTCGCGCCGCTGTCTGGCCAGGCTGCGATATTCATAGTGCCTTTCCTGGAGGTAGCTGCGGTATGCGCGGTCCTCTTGCTGGTTATACACGTGATAGTCCCGGCTGTCCCGATCGTAGTACCGCTTGTAGCGGTGGTGATGGTCATCGTCGTCGGCCTTTACGGTCGCTACTGAGACAAGCAAGGCAGCGCTAAGAAGGAATGCACTCAGGTAATTTTTCATTTCGTTGTTCCCCCGTTCGGACGTACTCCTGAAGCTAACAGATGTATCGTTTGCTGTCTGTTCCAAAGTGCGCACTGGCATTGAATTTGCGCGCCGCTCCAGGCTCGCCCAGGCCGCCATTATTCACTCGATAACCCGAGCGCTAAAGTCAATGCTGCCTTCATCGTCAACCAAATAACTAATCTCGATGGGATTGCAGCAAACCTCGCAATCCTCGATGTAAGTCTGGCGTCGCACGGACATGTCCAATACCATCGAGATTCTCTTCCAGCAGTACGGACAGGTAAAGAAGTGCTCCATCGGATGCGGCCGGGCGCGTCGAGCGTGATTATTCCACCTGCGGCTCAGGCTCCGGTGTAGATGATTTCCGGTCGGAGTTCACCGCTGCGCGGAGGTCTGATCAGTTCCTCGATTTGTTCCAGCGCCTGCGCCAAGCCTGTTACCAACCTATCAGGTTGACTTCGTTCGAAGCGGGCCTTGGCTTTCTCGGTATCGCCTCTAAATCCCCAGACTCCCGCGACAAGCTTGATTTTGGGAAAGCGCCCCCGTATTTGCCTGCAGATCATACGCGCCGGCGCAAATGCGTAGGGAGGCAACGCCGAGATGCAAATGATGTCGTCCCTTCCTGGATCAGCCAGGGCCAACATTTCAAGGGGCGGTGTACCGTGGGGAAAAGATAGGGCCACGTAGCCTCTTTGCTCCAGCAGTTGAGCCAGCATCGCAGCCGTTATCTCATCGGCCAGATCGTGAGCCGGAAAACACAGCATCCTGCCACTGAATTGCGCCCCCGCTTGTGGGTCACGATCGGTGCCTTCCTCCTCCGGTGTAGTCAGCACGGGATGATACTCGGAGAACTCGGCAATCATTTCGTTGATGCTTAAGAAAAGGAATTCTTCGTGCGCGTTATCTATCGTCCCATTATGCCGGTCCTGCTCGGCCAGGCTTAAGGCAGGGATGAGGACGGCATCGTATAACTCGATCAACGGCCTGCCCTTTAGAAATTCGTCGACAATGGCTCGCGCCTCCGGTTGATCCATGGCGAGCAACCGCTGGTAAAGTTGAGCTTCGGCTTCGAGAGCTTCCTCATCTCCCAGAAGAACGTGCAGAAACGAGAGTTGAGGAAAATAGCGGCCCAGCACGACCGCGCAAACCGTGAGCGGCGTAGACAAGATGAGGCCGGCCGGCCCCCATAGGACGGCCCAGAAAACAGCCGTCGCCAGGAGTGCCAGCGAAGAGATCCCCGTGTGCGCGCCGTATAACCAGGGCTCGATGAAGTTGCCGATGATCAGTTCGAGGCCGGCAAATAGCAGGAACACGAGCAGCGGTGGCAGCCACCCATCAAATACCGCCAGCGAGAGGATGACCGGCAGCGTGGCGGCAAAAAGCGTGCCGATGTAGGGCACGATGCGCAAGAGGCCCGCCAGAACGCCCCATAGCACCGGATTGGGCACTCCGATAAAGGACAAGCCGGCCGCAAACAGAATCCCGAAGCCCGCATTGACCAGGAACTGCATGAACAAATACCGGCTGACTCGCTGCGCCGCATCGTCGAGCGCCTGCGTCATCATATTCAGCTGGCTCAGCCCGACAAGCCGGAGCAGGCGATTCCGCAAATCCTCCCGCTTAATCAGCATGAAAATCGTAAAAATCAGAATAATGCCCGCGCGCCCCAAAGGCGCCGAAAGGGTTTAAACAGATCGGGAAGGTCGGCCAATGCGCTGCTTCTGGTCTGAACGATCTGTACGGGCACTGGCAGTGCAGGGCTCTTGGGTGCGTTGCGCTGCTTCTGATTCTGTGCCGGAGCTGCGGGGGTACTCACCGGAGCGTCCGGACCCGAGATCTCACGTCCAATGTCTTTAGCGCTGTCGGCGGCCCGGCCTAGTGGACCTTTTCCGCGGTTCCGCAGCGATTCAATTTTGGAGTGAATATTTTGGCGATATGTGGGCAATTGGCTGGCGACATCAACCAGCTGATTGGCTATGATCCAGCTAATCCACCCAGCTACCGCTATCGATACCAGGACCGTGAACATAACGGGTAGAAAACGGCCCACTCGTAACTTCTCGAGGTACGTGACCACCGGCGTCAACATGAACGTGAAAGTTAGGGCGAATGCCAGTGGGATCAGAATATCGCGTGCGAAATACAGCGCGGCGATGATTGCAAACACCAGGACAACCGTCCCGGTATTGGAGTGCGCCGGGCCCCGGCGCAACACGCTCATCGCGTGTCCAGATCGATCCGCCATGCAATAG
>DATLVQ010000659.1:0-7945 GCA_035577325.1 Bryobacteraceae bacterium
CCTGGATCGCGCAGGGCACTCCCGAAGGCAAGCCCGCCGATGCACAAACCGGAGTGCCCGATCCGCTGGTGTCTGATAAGGATCGCCAATTCTGGGCTTTTCAACCGCCCAAGCGGCCAGCCGAACCTTCTGTAAAGCATCGCGATCGTGTCCGCAACCCAATTGACCTGTTCGTGCTAAGTAAGCTCGAAGCTAACGGGCTCTCGCTCGCGCCCGAAGCCGGCAAGCTTACTCTGATCCGCCGTGCTTACTTTGATCTGATTGGCTTGCCGCCCTCGCCTGCGGAGGCTCAGGCATTCCTCGCCGACTCGGAACCCGATGCCTACAACAAGATGATTGATCGCCTCCTGGCCTCACCCAGCTATGGTGAGCGCTGGGGCCGCGACTGGCTCGACCTCGCCGGCTATGCCGATTCCGAAGGGGGAAAGCTCGCGGCCGATCCAGTCCGTCCAGTGGCCTGGCGTTATCGCGACTACGTGATCGGCTCGTTCAATGCCGACAAGCCTTACGATCGTTTTCTCCTGGAACAATTTGCAGGCGATGAGCTGATGGATTATGAACACGCCCCTGTCGTCACGGCGGAAATGATGGATAACCTTATCGCCACCGGGTTCCTACGCATGGGCCCGGATTCGACCACCGACTTTGCTACAAATTCCGTCGAGGATCGGTTGGACGTGATTGCCGATGAAATGGATATCATCGGATCGGGCATCCTGGGCCTCACCATTCGCTGCGCCCGGTGCCACAGTCATAAATATGATCCTCTGCCGCAGCGTGATTACTATCGCATGGTCGACATCTTTAAAGGGGCATTCGACTATTACGACTGGCAGATCCCACAAAAGGATCCCTCAGGCAAAATCACAACTCCAATCCGCTACCTGCCGTACGTGACGCCCGGAGCCACGCCAATGCAGCTGATGCAGCAGCAGGGCGCCGGGGAGCTCGCCAACAGCGAATCGGACCGAAAGATCGCCGCGTTAAAGGAAGCCCTGGAACAGAAAGCCGCGCCCATCCGGAAAAACCTGATCGACAAAAGGCTGGCTCAACAGCCTGCCGGCTTGCAAGAAGATTTGCGCAAGGTTCTTGATATTCCCGCCGAAAAGCGAGATGCGGTCCAGAAATACCTGGCTGAAAAATTCGACAAAATATTGAAAGTTCAACCGGCGGATCTGAGGTCTGCCGATCCCGCCTATGCGCAAGCGGCAGATGATACCGAGCGCCAAATCAAATTGCTTGAATTTCAAAAGCCGCCGGAGCCGAAAATACGAGCGCTTTGGGACCGCGGGGAGCCTACGCCCACGTACATCTTACGCCGGGGCGACCCAGCAAATCCCGGACCGTTGGTTGGCCCAGGCGTCCCTTCCGTGCTGACCGATGGTAAAACCGCTTTCGTGCCGCAGCCCCCTTTCCCTGGATCGAACTCCACGGGTCGCAGGCTGGCTTTTGCGAAATGGCTCGTCGCGCCGGATCATCCCCTCACGGCGCGCGTTTTCGTAAATCGGATGTGGGCGCGTCATTTTGGTTCAGGTATCGTAAAGTCGCTGGGAAATTTCGGGCGCACAGGGACGCCTCCCAGTAATCCTGAACTGCTGGATTGGCTGGCGACCGAATTCGTTCAACGGGGTTGGAGCATCAAAGCCTTGCATCGGCTCATGATGACGTCGAGCACCTACCGCCAGAGTTCTACGGTGACCGCGGCGCTCGAGAAATCCGATCCGGACAACGTCCTGTTGTCGCGTATGCCACTGAAGCGGATGGATGCCGAGCCGCTATACGATTCCCTTTTGATGATCTCAGGCCGGTTGGATGACACCCGCTACGGCCCTCCGGAACCTGTGCAGGTGAGGGACGACGGCCTTGTCTCGCCGATTGCCACTGACAACGGTTGGCGCCGCAGCGTCTATTTAGCCGAGCGTCGCACTGAACCCACAACTCTTCTCGAGAGCTTCGATCTGCCGCCCATGAGTCCTAACTGTCTGGAGAGAAACACGTCCACCGTCGCCATCCAGGCTCTCCACCTGCTAAATAACGCCATGGTCGAAAATTTGTCGGAAATTTTCGCCCAACGCATTAGAAAAGAAGTTGGCGAAGTGCCGGATAAACAGATTGACAGAGCTTACTGGATTGCCCTCAGCCGCCCGCCCACTGAAGACGAGAAGGTGGAAAGTTTGCAGGCATTAAGCCGATTCAAATCCATGCAAAAATCGCAGCAATCGCCACCCGGTGGCGATCAGAAAGCACTCGCGTCGTTTTGCCACGCGCTGGTGAACTCCGCCGCTTTTCTTTATATTGATTAGAGTTATGAGGTCGAGCATGTCGCCGCATAATCCAAATGGAAAATTCACTCGCCGCGGTTTCTTCAACCGCGTCGGCGACGGCATCTATGGTGCCGCGCTCGCCACTGTTTTGAGTGGTGAGGTTTATGGAAGCTTAAGACCGCTAATGGCTGCAGGCGCCGATTCGGAACTGCCCGAGGGGCACCGGCGGGTCTACGATCTTAAACCTCGGCCCACGCATTTTCCACCCAAAGCTAAAGCAGTGATCCACCTGTACATGAATGGCGGTCCAAGCCAGGTGGATCTCTTCGACCCCAAGCCTAAATTGGATAAGCACAGCGGCGAAAACTATGAGACAGCAGGCGGTCAGGCGGATGTCGATCATAGCGGCAAGCTGCTACGCAGCCCGTTCACGTTCAAACAATATGGTCAGTCCGGTCTTTGGATTTCGGAGTTGATGCCGAATCTTGCGAATCATGTCGATGATATCGCCATGATTCGCTCCATGTACACCGTTCACTTCAATCACGAACAGGCGCTCTTCATGATCCATTCGGGGCGCCCGATTCCAGGGCGTCCGTCCATGGGGTCCTGGGTTGTGTTCGGGCTGGGCACCGAGAACCAAAACCTTCCAGCATATGTCGTGTTGGATGATCCCCTCGGTCTGCCGATCAATGCAACCTGGAACTGGCAGAACGGTTTTCTGCCGCCCTTGTATCAGGGCACGCGCTTGCGCTCCGTTGGCTCGCCGATTTTGGACTTACAGCCCGATTTCGATAAACCTGCGGAGCTCATTAGTGCCGAGCGAGACTTGATCTCGCGCTTGGATCGGATTCACAAGCGGAATCACCCTAACGAGCTTCAATTGGACTCGCGCATCTCTAGTTATGAGCTCGCTGCCCGCCTGCAATTGGAGGCCAGCGATGCTCTCGACATCACCAAGGAAAGCGCGGCTACCAAAGAGATGTACGGCATCGGGCAGGATGCCACCGACTCCTACGGACGCCGGTGCCTGATGGCCCGCCGCCTGGTTGAGCGCGGCGTACGCTTCGTGCAGCTTTACATTAACTCCCAGATCTGGGACAACCATACCGGCTTGGAGAGCGGCATGAGAGATGCCAGCTTGCGTACCGATAAGCCCATCGGCGGCCTGCTGACGGATCTCAAACAGCGCGGATTGCTCGAGAACACACTAGTGATCTGGGGCGGCGAGTTCGGCCGCTCACCCATAGCCCAAACCGATGCCGGGCCGTCCGCCGGCCGCGATCACAATCCCAAAGGATTCAGCTTGTGGATGGCTGGCGGCGGCGTCAAACCCGGCGTGGTCCACGGCGCAACGGATGACATCGGCTACGAGGCCCTGGAGAACAAAGTCAGTGTGACCGACTGGCACGCCACTATCCTGCACCTGCTTGGCCTCGACTACCAGAAGCTCGTCTTCGATCAGAGTGGGTTGAAAGAAAAGCTGACCTCGGTTTTCGAAGCCCGCATTGTCAAAGAAATTCTCGCATGATCACCAATGTCGCCATTTAATTTTCTTCCGTTGTTGTGATAGAGCTGGTTTTTGCCGTAGTAAGTCACGAACAAATCGTCGCAAGCCACGCCGTTAGCCTCACGCAGAGCGTCCCGATCCACAATGGTCGGGTCGGCAACCGCAGCGTGTCAACTGCCGCTGTTGCCACTGCTACACTTGGTCGAATATGGTGCTGCTGGTTCTGATGCTCTGGAACGCCGGCGGCGCTCCCGGGGCGTCGGCGGCGCGGGCTCATCTTGGCAGCGGGAATCAGCTCTTCCAGGCAGAGAGCTACGCGGAAGCGGCGGACGAGTTCGAGCAGGCGTTGCGCGACGACCCTGCCTTGACGCAGGCCGGCGAGCAACTCGCCGTTTGCTACTTCGAACTTCGCGACTACGCTCGGGCGCGCCCGTTGCTGGAGCGGATGCTCGCCCGAAAGAATTCCGCCGGCCTCGCCACATACTACCTGGGCCGCATGGATCTCATCGAGAAAAATCTCGCTTCCGCCATTCGGCGCTTCCGTTCCCTTTCTTGCGAGAATCCGCTTCGCGATGAGCTTTATTATCTCGGCTCGGCCTACTATAAGCAGGAAAAGTATCAGCTCGCCATCCAGGTTCTGAACCAGGAAGCCGCGCGGAATCCGCGCGACTCGCGCGTACATCAATTACTGGCCCGCGCTCACCAGAAGCTTGGGCAAAACGATCAGGCCGAGAGGGAGTTCGCCGAAACCAGAAACCTGCACGACTATTACTTGGAGGGATCTGTCGCGATTGGCCGCTGCCGGGCATCGCTGGTTCAGGGCCACACAGATGAGGCATGGAAACTGTGCGGGCCTCTGACCGACACCGATGACGTCGACAAAATCGTCGCCATCGGCATGCTGTTCGGGGCAGCGGAAAAGTATCCACAGTCGCGTGCAGCTTGGGAAAAGGCGGTTGCACTCGATCCGGACTCCTCCGAGATTCAGTACAATCTGGCGCTCACATGTTTTCATATGAAGGATATGCTTCGCGCCCGCGAGCACGCGGCGGAAGCGGTTCGTAAGCGGCCCGATTTCGTCGAGGCAAATATTTTGTACGGTACGGTTCTCTACATGGGCGCCGAGGATCATGAGGCGCTGGCCGTGCTTACGCGCGCCCACGATCTGAAACCTGACGATCCTGCTGTGTGCCGTTTGCTCGCCGAAGAGCTGTCCATTTCCGCCGACCGTCATGCCCAAAATCAGGACTGGCGGCAGGCCGTCGACCTGCTCGAGAAGGCATCGGCCCTGCAGCCCAATTCGCGGGAGATCTCCGCCAAACTGGCACAGGCGCGGCAGCATCTGGGTCACAACCGTTAATCGCGCGGCGACGAAGTCGGAAAAAGATGAGTGGAAAGCCTGGAAGTTGCGGTTGCAGACATTCTGCAAGTTTGACTTTTGGGCCTGGAGTTGTGTACGATTCCGTCCAGTCGATGCTCGCGCTGTTCGTCCATTATAGAAATCCTCGCGTAGGAGGTGTCTCCGTGAAGAATCATTTCTGGATTGTCTGTTCATTCGCTGCTCTTGCCGTGTTTCTCGCTGGCATTTGTCACGCTGCCATTGACCGCGGCGCAATTCAAGGAACCATTACCGATGCTCAGGCAGCCAGCGTCCCTAAGGTGCGCGTTGAAATTACGAACACGGCCACCGGCGTCACCACTCCCACGTCCACAAACGACACCGGATTCTACGCGGTCGCGGAACTCGTACCCGGCATTTATAAGGTGCGTTTTCAAACGCAGGGCTTTGCGACGCTGGAGCTCACGAATATTGAAGTCAGGGCGGGCACTACCGTGACCGTTGACGGCGTCCTCAAGATCGGTCAAGTGGCGGAAACCGTCAACGTACAGGCCACCGCTCCACTGGTGGAAGAGACGGCCTCGAACTTCAGCACGGAAGTGCAATCGCAGATTCTCGATCAGGTCCCCATTATTGGGCGCGATATCCAGACGTTGGCGCAACTGCTTCCCGGCGTGACGCAATCGACTGGACCGTCTGGCTCGGTGTTCGGATTTAACAGCCAGTTCGGAGGATTCCCCGATCCCACGCACATCGTCGGCTCGGGCATCAGCGTAAACGGCAGCCAGGGCGGAGCTAATGCGTGGTACCTCGACGGAACTCTCAACGCCATCCTGGGACCGGAGAGCGTGGTTGTGAATCCTGCGCCCGACGCGGTTTCGGAGTTTGCCATGATCGACAATGGCTTGGCGGCGGAATGGGGCCGGACCAGCGGCGCCGTCCTTAATGTGGTTTTGAGGTCCGGCACCAACCAGTTCCACGGTAATGCGTATGGGTTCAATCGCAACTCATATTTCAGCGCGAGCAATCCCTTTCAGCGCCGTGATGTGAACGGAAATCAGTTCCTCTCTCCACACGTAAACTTCAATGATTTCGGGGGCACAATCGGCGGGCCGATTCGCAAAAACAAGACGTTCTTCTTCGCTTCCTGGGAAACCTCATTTTTGCACGAGCTGCTGCCACGGATTTATACCGTGCCGACAGGCAACGAGCGCAGTGGCGACTTCACAGACCGCCCCGATCTGGCGGCGGCGTGTAATCCGGCTGGCGGCGTGACCAACTGTATCTACGATCCGCTTTCTACCACTGGGCCGGATGCAAATGGCTTGTTTCACCGGACACCGTTTCCAACCCGGGTGCTTCCCCAAAATCGGATCGATCCGCTGGCTGCGTTTTACGCCTCAAGCTTTCCCCTTGCCAACTTCCTCGATCCGTTGCAACAGGGGCCAAGCGGTTGCGGCGCGCAGTGCAACAATTTCCTTAGTTCGGTAGGCAGCAGCCAGACCACGAACAACCTTTCGATCAAGGTGGATCACCAGTTCAACGACAACAGTAAGCTTTTCGTCGAATATCTTCTGAACCCCAGCTGGTACACGAACTACCGCTTACCCTGGTCAGGTCCGACGGCGCAGACCGCCGGTGTCGCCGGCGCACAGCCCTATCGAACCATGAACCAGATCTTCACCATCGGGCACACGCAGACATTCGGTGGCAGTTTGATCAACGAAGCGCGCGCCAGCTTCAGCCGGCAGAACCAAAGGGCAACGCCAAATCCCGACTCGCTGGTGAATAACAAAGGAATACAGCAGAAGGTCGCGGGTTTGAATTTCATCGAGGACCCAATCTTTTTTCCCGTGCCTTCGATATACATCGGAGGGCTACCCGGCTTCGGGCCGCAGCAGTGGCAGAACGCCATCCAGGGCGAAGATGCATTCACGGTTCTCGATAACGTCACCAAGATTGTTGGCTCGCACACCCTGAAGACCGGTCTGATGTGGCGCCGCGATCGCAACTGGAATCTCGCGGGCTGGGGCTATAACCTCGGCTTCGGCGGCGGGCTCACCAACGACCCGGTGACGGGCTTGGGAGGAAACGGCCTGGCACAATTTCTGCTTGGGGCGGTAGATCAGGGCAGCGGGACCGGCACATACCATGCCCCTTACCAGAGCAATGATTACTGGGGCTTCTATGTTCAGGACGACTATCGGATCACCCGCAATTTCACGCTGAATATCGGGTTGCGGTACGACCTCTTCGGCTGGTTCCGCGAGCGGCATGATGCCTTGGCGAACTTCGACCCAAGTACCCAAAATCCGTCGGTGCCGTATAAAGGTGCTCTAGTTTACTTCGGCACGCCTGCGCATAAGGACCGGAATGTTTTCCCGGCAAACAAGAATAGTTGGGGACCGCGCATCAATTTTTCCTGGTCGCCGTTCTCTGACAGAAAGACCGTGATTCGGGGCGGGTACGACATCATCTACAGCAACGACCTGAGCGCCGCATTTGGCGATCAGAACGGCGCCATCAGTGCTCCCGCCTTCGCCAACTATTTCACTTACGGTCAGGCCGGCACCGACCATACAGGCCAGCGGCCAGCCTTTGTCCTCAGCCAGGGCGCACCTAATTTGCCATTGCCTCCGCTCGACGCGGTGAAGAAGACCAACAATCAGTTTCTGGGGACGGGGCTAGGAGCTTTCTTCCAGGGCAGTCATGACCCGTATGTGGAGCAGTGGAGCTTCTATGTACAGCGCCAGCTCCCTTCTGACATGGTCCTGAGCGTAGGATACGTGGGCACGCACGGTCTACACCTGTTCGGCGATGAATTCCGGAACA
>DATLVQ010000660.1:0-4503 GCA_035577325.1 Bryobacteraceae bacterium
CCCAGTGTTGTGAGGCTTCCTTCCAAGGCAAGCGCTCCGAGCTCCTCGCTCAAGACTTCACCACCGATTCCGTCGATGACAATGTCTGCGCCGTAACCGCCCGTGATACGACGCACACCGTCACCCAACTTCTCCAAGGAAGTATCGATGACTTCATTGAATCCGAGCGCCTTCGCCTGCTCGGCTTTCGCATGATTGGTCGTGCTTGACATGGCGTGTTTTGCGCCCAAGGCGCGCGCCAATTGCGTCACTGCATTGCCGATCGATCCTCCGATCGCCGGTGCCAGAACAGTTTTGCCTGCCCGAAAACCAGCCAGAGTAAGAGCCACCTGCGCGGTGAGATACGCGACCGGAATACCTGCGGCACTCACGTCGGCGACATCGTCAGGAATCAGGCAAAGGTCTTCCTTCCGTACAGCAACCCACTCACTATAGGTTCCATCCTCAAAAGCCCCATAGGCGCCGAAGAACATCACCCGTGAGCCGGCCGGAAAGTCCGTTCCGCCTCCCTGCTCCACAACGCCCGCTCCTTCGTTGCCCAGCACTAACGGCGCCTTCGAGCCGTGAAATTTGCCGGACAGAATCGTATGGTCCAGCGGCGTCACGCCGGCCGCGGTGATTCGAACCAATACTTTCCCCTTCGTAACCGCCGGTTTTGGAAGTTCGAGGAGCTTCAGCCCTTCATAACCACTAAATGTTTCGGCTCTCATTGCGCGCATATCATTTCTCCTTTGATTCAGGCATTCGTTCCGACATCCACGGTTAGATTCGCCCCGGTGATGTAGGAAGACTCCGGCCCGGCGACAAAAGCGACCATGGCAGCGATCTCATCAACGTGACCGTAGCGGCCGAGTGCGGTGGCAGCCTTCTGCGGCGCTGCCCAATCGCCCGTCGCGGGATTCAACTCCGTGTCAATCGGACCCGGCTGAATGTTGTTGACCGTGATGCCTCTGCTCCCGAGCTCTCGAGACAGCGCCTGAGTAAATATCTTCACGGCTCCTTTCGTGGCCGAGTAGGGGACGAGTCCGGGTGTCATAACACGCTCACCCAGGCAGGAGCCGATCATGATGATTCGGCCGCCGCTTTTCATGTGCTTCAGCGCTGCCTGCGTCGCGACGAAGACCCCGCGGACATTAATGTTGAGCAGGCGATCCATCTCTTCGAGCGTCGTCTCCTCAAACGTTTTCGGAATGGCCGTGCCGGCGTTGTTTACCAAGACGTTGAGTCCGCCGAACGTCGCGACTGTTTTCTCGATCGCAGCTTTGCCGGCGTCGGCATCAGCGGCGTCCGCCTGGATCGCGATCGCCTTTCCGCCGTCGCGTTCAATCTCCCTGACGACCGATGCAGCCGCATCGGCGCCTTTCGAGTAGGTGATGGCTACCCTCGCCCCGTCCGAAGCCAGGCGTTTAGCGATGGCGGCACCAATGCCGCGCGAGCCGCCCGTAATCAGCGCAATCTTTCCTTCCAGTTTCCTATTCATTATTTTTCTCCTCAATCATGTTTGTGGTTAATTCTGTATCGATAAGTATAAAATTAACGCTGGACAAAAGCGTGTCAAATGATTTATTTACCTACCGGTATGAAATCAGAAACTGCGGCAGCACGACCCGGACGACCCCGTGCCTTCGACCCGGACGCGACCTTGGAACGCGCCATGCACGTTTTTTGGGCAAAAGGTTACGAAGGCGCCTCGCTCTCAGACCTGACCCGCGCCATGCGCATCAATCGGCCTAGTCTTTACGCTGCTTTCGGCAATAAAGAGCAGCTCTTTCGCAAGGTTCTCGATCGATACGTCGACGGGCCGCTTGCCTATTTTGGCAAGGCTCTGGCGGCACCGAAAGCGCGAGATGTTGTCGAACAAATATTCCTCGGTGCGGCCAGGATGGCGGGTGATCCGAGGCTTCCAGCAGGATGCCTCATGGTTCAAGGCGCGTTGGCAGTCGGAAATGCGGCGGGGTCCGTTCGGAAGGAAGCAGCCGGGCGCCGCGCCAGCAGCGAAGTTGCGTTGCGTCGTCGCCTTCAACGCGCAAAGCGGGAAGGCGATCTTCCGAAAAACGCCGATCCAGCCGAACTGTCCCGTTACGTGATGACTGTGCTGCAAGGAATGGCCGTCCAGGGAGCCGACGGCGCCAGTCCCGATCAACTACGTCGAGTCGCGCAAGTGGCACTGCGCGCGTGGCCGACCTGAGCGGTCGCCTTCACTCTATTTCAGGGCTGCCTTCTAACTCCGACCTCTGCCTTCCTCCTTCTTAACTCTCACTTCGGAATGTGTGCGGCACACGTTCGTTGCACCACCAGTGTCAAAAGTGAGGACTGACCCCATTCTCATTCTTCGAGAAGGAGAAGGGTAACATTATTGCCTGCGATCGTACGGCGAGCCACAGACGTTGCCCTTCTTTGAGGGACGGTTCCAGCTCGCTACGCGGCTGTTGCTAGCTTTTACCTCACATTGCCAGGAACAATCTGGCTAACGAGCTTTTCGAAGCGCGGGTTGCCGCGGAGATCATCAAGCATTGGATCGACTTTAATCTGAGCGACGTTGGCGTCGCGCTCGCGATAGGCTCGTTCCATCTCGTCAATCGCGCGCTCTTTGTCGCCCAGGGCCAGATACATTAACGCAAAACTGTAGGGTTGGACGTAACGCGACCTGGCCTTTTCACTTAAGCGCGCCAGGATTTTTTGCGCTTCGTCCCGCTGTCCTGTCCGGGCGTACGCCTGCCCAAGCAACGCGAGAACGGATGGATCGTCGTTGAGCTCGACTGCCTTGTTATATTCGGCAATGGCCTCGTTAAGCTGGCCTTTCAACTGCAATGCTGCGCCTAAGGCCCAGTGAGCGAAATAAAAACGAGGATCCATTTCGATCGTTTTACGCAAGTGGACGATGGCTTCATCGTAGCGGCGCGCATAATAAAAGTCTTGGCCGAGGTCGGTGTTGATGATTAACGAGAGCGGGTCCAACTCGACTGCGCGTTTGCCCTCGACGATGGCGCGCTCGAATTGCCCAAGCGCCGACAAAACCCCATTCGAAAGCCAATGATGAGCGGTGGCGTAATTCGGGTTTAACTCGATGGCGCGCTGAAATTCTTTGAGTGATTGCTCGAAGTCGAAATCGTAGTAGGCGAGAGAGCAAGCAAGCGAGGTGTGTGCTTCGGCTAGCGTGTCGTCGAGCTCGATTGCCTTTTTCGCGGCTGCCGTCGCTTGGGGAAATGAATCTGCAGGAGAGGCAGCTCCGTACTGGCTCAAAACCAGATAAGCATCGGTCAGCCCGGCATAGGCGAGAGCGTAGCTGGGATCTTTATCAAGCGCTTGATTGAAATACTCGATCGCCTTCCGAAGGTCTGAGGCTGTGCGCTTGTTCCAGAAAAAGCGGCCTTTTAAGTAAAGTTCATATGCTTCCGGATTTGCAGTGGGACGTTTCGCGATTGCGGTCTTTTCTGCACCGGTCAATCTCGCCTGCAACGTCTTTGCAATGGTTGTCGCGATGTCGCTTTCAACCACGAAGATGTCTGTCAATTTCCGATCGTATGTCTCGGCCCAGAGATGCGTATCATTCGCGGCTGTGATCAATTGCACATTGACGCGCACCTGATCATTTGTTTTCTGGACGCTACCTTCCAGGAGATTGGCGACGCCGAGTTGGTGCGCAATCTGGGAGGGATTCTGAGACGTGTGCTTGTAACGCTGCGTCGACGTCCGCGAGATCACTTTCAGATCCGCGATCTTTGAGAGCCGGGTCAGAATTTCGTCCTGGATACCATCTGTAAAATAGGCATTGGACTTTTCTTCGCTCAGGTTCTCAAACGGCAACACGGCGATGGATTTTTCATTTGGTTGTGGTGGCGGAGCGACGAAGAAAAAAGAGTAGGCAAACGCCCCAGCCGCGAGGATTGCCACCGCCAACATCAGTAACACGCCCCGTTTGTGACGTTTGATTTGGCGGACGATAACTCCGGCACGGGTGGGGCCTGCCAGTTCCAGTTCGCCCTTGAGACTGCGGAGATCGGCCAGCATTTCCCTGGTCGTCCGGTAACGCTGGTCTCTATCTTTGCGCAAAGCCTTTTGCAGAATCTCTTCGAGTTTGAGCGGAACATCGGGCAACACGCCAGATAATGGCGGTGGCTCCTTTGTCAGGATGGATCCGATGCAGTCACTCGGCGTCTCGCCCGTGAACGGCGGGATCCCTACCACCATTTCGTAGAGGACCACGCCAAGGCTCCAAATATCGGAGCGCGCATCCACCTTCTGGCCGCGCGCTTGCTCCGGAGACATATAGCGCCCCGTACCTAATACCAAACCGGGCCGCGTTTGCAGCGCGGCTGTCGTTGCTGACTCAAGATGGTCCGATGTCAGCCGCCCCTCGGTTAGTTTGGCAATCCCAAAGTCCAGCACCTTCGCGTATCCGTCTGGTCGGAGCATGATGTTTTCCGGTTTAATGTCGCGGTGCACGACGCCCGCCTCATGCGCGGCCGCTAACGCCGAGGCCACTTGCACCGCAAGTTCCAG
>DATLVQ010000661.1:0-8320 GCA_035577325.1 Bryobacteraceae bacterium
GTTGGCCATACCGACCATGACTTCCAGGCGTCCGATAGCGTCGCGCGGATTGTTGGCGTGCACGGTGGTCAGCGAGCCGTCATGGCCCGTATTCATGGCCTGCAACATGTCGAGGGCCTCTTCGCTACGGCACTCACCGACGATGATGCGGTCGGGGCGCATACGGAGAGCGTTGACGACAAGCTCGCGGATGCGAATCGCGCCCTGTCCTTCCACGTTCGCCGGGCGGGTCTCCATCCTGGCTACGTGGGTCTGGCGGAGGCGCAACTCAGCCGCGTCTTCGATGGTGACGATGCGCTCGTCTTCTGGAATGTAAGAAGAGAGAACGTTGAGCAGAGTCGTTTTGCCGGCGCCGGTACCGCCGGCGATGACGATGTTCAACCTTGCTTTGACGCAGCACTGGAGCAATTGCAACATGCCCTCGGTGAGCGCCAGCTTCTTGACCAGGTCTTCGCCTTGGAGGGCGTCACGGCCGAAACGACGGATGGAAAGCAGCGGGCCGTCAACCGCGACAGGCGGAATGGCCGCGTTGACGCGGGATCCGTCGGGCAGGCGGGCATCCACCAGGGGCGAAGATTCGTCCACGCGGCGGCCTACACGAGAAACGACTTTCTCAATGATGCGCAGCAGGTGCGCATCGTCTTTGAACTCGACCGGCGTACGATGCAATTTGCCGGCCCGTTCTACGTATACCAGGCGCGGCGTGGTCACCAGGATGTCCGAGATCGTGGGATGGCGCAGCAGAGGCTCGAGCGGGCCGAGACCGAATACTTCATCGAGCACTTCCTCGATGACCCGGTCCTTCTCCATCAAGCTGAGAGGCGTTTTTTCTTCCTCGACCAATCTGGCGACGGCCGCGCGGATCTCGGCGCGCGCGCGCTCGCCCGCCATGGAGGAAAGCGCTTCCAGATTGATGCGATCCAGGAGCTTGCGATGTAGCGTGAACTTCAGCTCCTGGTGCTCCGGCGTGTAGCCTTCGTTGCTGAACAGGCGATTGACCCAGCCTGCTTCTCGATTTCCCGTCTTCTGTATCGATTCAGTGAGCATGTGTTTGTTCTCTTAGCTGAACAACGAGAATTTCTTCTTCCCGCCGCCCTTCTCTTCCTGGAGGCCAGCTACCTTGATGGCCATGCGGTTCAGTTCTTTGCCGAGTCTGCTGTTGGCGGGCAGCAGAGAACCTTCTGAATACGACTCGTACAGCGACGGGTAATCGTTGGGCAAAGTGGCGAACACCGGCAGCGACATCATTTTTTCCAGCTCATCGGGTGTCACGTCGAGCCGTTGCGGCATACGATTGAGGACAAGCCGCAGACGTTCCCGCCCATAACCCACGCTCGATAGCGTCTGAATGATCTGCTTGGACTGATGCAGCGCCGGAACGTCCAGCGTAGTGACCAGGTAAGTCTCGTCGATCTCGTCGAGCGCGTTCATTGCCGTCAGGTTGAGGCTCCGGCCCAGATCCACGATTGAGAAATCGTACTGGCCGCGCACGAAAGTGAGCATGTTCTGCATCTGTTCCTGGTTGGGCTGTTGCTTGGAAACCAGGGCCTGTGGCGCGGAGATGATCTCGAGGCCGGGCAGCCCGTTGGAGATCAGCGCGTTCCAGTAACTTTGATCCAGCCTATGGAGGTTGTTCAAAGCGTCCAGAACCGAATACGGCGACTTGGTCTTCATCAGGAAGCGGATCATGCCCGCATCCAGATCCATGTCCGCCAGCAGGACATGCTTGTCATGTCGGCCGAGTTCGGCCGCCGTATGACAGGCGATGGTGGTGGCGCCACAGCCGCCCTTGGCCGAAAGAAAGCCAATCACCCGTCCCTTCTGTTTCAGCCGCTCTCGTGTTTTGTTCCTCTCGAGCGATTTCCTTTCCAGAGCCTGCTGCAGATGGGTCTTGAGCGGCGGGTGCAGAAATTCATGCGCGCCGGCGCGCAGCGCCGTCAAGATCAATTCCGGCTCAGCCGTATTATGGAGGGCGATCACCATGGGATCCACGGAGCCCGATTTGATCCGGCCCACCACATGCTCCATGGGTTCCCGCAACTTCATTACTTCAAGGATCATCACCTCCGGGCGAAGCCGTTCGACTTTGTCGAGAAACTCCACCAAATCACCGAGTTCATGCTGCTCGATGAGAAGGCGCACGGGTAAGTCCTGCAATGCGGAATGAACTTCATCCCACAGTTCTTTGGTCTCGATTACTAAACCAACGGTCAGCGGATACACTTCAAAACCTCAACAGCGAACTTCATCTATTGGCTCGTTCCTCCTCCGCTGCCCGACTTGGGCGCGGCTGCGGGGGCAGCCTGCGAAGGCGCCGGAGCCATGGGTTGCGGAGCCTGTCCAGGTGGTGTCAACATCGGCACGAACTGGATCTGCGGCGCATCCTGGGGATTCTGCGACGGCAGCGCCTTCTCGCTTTGGATGAGCTGCTCCACTGGAACCGTTTCAGCCGGTGGCTTGACCGGTACTGGGCCGGTGACGTCCATTCCCGGAGTCTGCGGGGCCTTGGGCGAAGAGCCATCCAGGAACGGTTTCGCCATCTTGACATCGGGCGCCTTCTGGCCTCTGGGAATCGGCCGTACCAACTCAGGCGTCACCAGCACCAGCAGTTCGGAGTTGTTCTTGGTAATGGAGCGCGACTGAAAAAGTTTTCCCAACAGCGGAATGTTGGCCAGCCCCGGAATGCGGTTCAAAGTCTCTGTCAGGCGGTTGTCCAGCAAGCCGCCGATCACGAAGCTCTGCCCATCTTCGAGCTCGATCTCCGTCTTTACACGGCGCGTGGACAGCGCGGGAATCGTGAAACCTTGGAAGGTCAGGCCGTTGGCGAAGTCGAGCGAGCTGACTTCCGGCGTCACCTGCAACCGGATGGTACCGCGCGGCGTGATTACTGGAGTGAAGTTGATGCGCACGCCAAATTCGCGGAACATGATAGTCACAGCGCCCAGGCCTCCCCCGCCCCCCTGCAATGTGGGAAATGGAAATTCACCTCCCGCCAGAAAGCTGGCCTGCTTGCCATTGATGGCCAGGACGTTCGGTTCGGCTAGAATTTGAAGCAGCCGCTTGGCTTCCAGGTCCTTGATGGTCGCGCCCAGGTTGATATCGGGCCGGAACAGGAAAACGTTGAGAGCGTCTGACAGAGTAATCGTTGTGCCGCTCGCGTCGGGCTTTACCACAGGAGGGCTGAACCCACCCGTGCTGATTCCACCAATCGTGTTGGTGGCGCCAGTGCTGAATAGGTTGATTCCCAGCTCCTGACTGGCGGCGCGGTCGACATCCGCGAACCGGACCTTCAGCAGGATTTGAGCGTCCGTCGGCGGGACAGTTACATGCAGCAGGTTCACCGTCTTCCCCAGGGTGGACGCTATGGCTACTGCCCGCTCGGCGCTGGTTAGATCGTTGGCCGTGCCGTGTACGAAAGCTGTATCGTTCTCGAAGGAAATCTTGATATTTTGGCCCGGCAATTCACGGTCGATCTGCTGTTGCACGGCGCCGGCTTTGGAGTTGCTGGCCCGGACTGTTAGATCGAAGAACAGACGGTTTCCGCCCTGCTGCCAGATGATCATGCTGGTCTCGCCGGCCGCCTTGCCGTTCACCAGAACTTCGCGCGGATTCACCGCCAGCGCCTCGGCAAACTCGCCATTGGCTACCGAGACGCGCTGAATGTTCACGGGGCTATCGACGACCAGGGACTTTCCGACGGTCACGAATAAATCCCGTGACGCTGCCGGACGGCCTTCCAATAAGTTGGTGGCAGATTGCGTCTGCACCGCGGTTACCGCCGCGCCGGCCGCGCCTTCAGCAGCCGACACCGGCGCCTGCGCCAGCGGCGTAAAACATACACCCACCGAGCAGCTCAACACGGTTCGAATCAGTTTGGAGAACATTACTGGACCCCCTCGGACGGTGCTGTGAATTTCGATTCCATGCGCTTGGTGCCGTTGATGACCTCAACCATGACGGGTCCGGCCGGCTTCGGCGCTTCGATGAATATGGGTGCCGGCATAGTCACGCGCGCGGCGATGCGGCGCGGCGCTCGCGCCGGCTCCGGCGGCTTGACCGCACCGCCAAACAACGTGACCATCGCGATGCCGGTGGTTTTCGCGGTCTGCGTATCCAGAGGATTGCGGAGCACCAGCTGGATTTTCGTCTCGTTGCTCGCCAGATTCACGACTTCCGCCTGTTCCGGCGTCACCAGCAGGTTGACCACTTGCACCTGAACCGGCTTACCCTCGGCATCTTTCTGGAAATTTTGGCCGGCGGACAGAACTTCGATGTTCTGCAGCAGGGTCTTGGAGACCATGCCCGTGCTAGCCGCGCCACCTGGCGGGTTGCCCGAAATAAGAACATCCACGCGCATGCCAGGCACGACGAAGCCTGCGACGCCCACGACGTCGTTCACCTTGACGGCCACGGCTCGCATCCCGGCCGGGATGGTGGCCGCCAGGCCCGCGCCTGCGCCCTTCGGAGCCAGGCGGTTCTCGACAATGGGCTCCCCGTCATAGATCGCGGCCATCACGCCGCGCCCCACGACATCCTCTTTGCGCAATAATGCGCCTTGAGGTAAAGGACCATTCCAGCCCCCCATCTTCAGATCGGACTCGCGGAGCAAGGTTCCGAGGTCCAGGTTTCGAGCGGCGACAAGCACCTGAGCGGCGGGTTCGCTGTTTGCCTTCGTCACGCGGGAAGCGATGAGCCGGTACAGCAAGAGGCTCGCTCCGGCGGAGACGACAAACGCAAAGATAAGCACTGAAAACAGACGCTGGTTCATTTTTCACCTTTCAATGAGCTACTCTAGACACCGGCGTTGCCGGTGAATGCAGCAAGCTCGTGGCTGCTCTTTGGGCCTTGGATCTCCCGTTCCAAAGCCGACGTGCGCGAAACCGGCCAGCCAGCCGTTGCGGTTATGTAACGTTAACTCGCCGCAGCCGTATTGGCCGACGTCAGATCGGTATTGGCGGTATTCCAGATTCCCGAAAGACTGCCCCCCGACTGGATGAATAGTGCGGCCGTCGCCAAACACACGAACGCCAATAACAGCGTGTATTCGATCAGGTCTTGAGCTTGCTCATCCGCTAAGAATCTTTTCAGCATGGTTTGGTTCCTCCTCGTTTAGTTTTAAGTGCCACTTGCTCGACCTCGTGAATAGACATGAACAGGGGCATGTCATCCGCCTACTCCTTAGCTGGCGGCCGCGGCATTCGCCGATGTGAGCTCCGTATTGGCTGTCGTCCAGATGCCTGAGACACTGCCACCGGCGCTGATGAACAGAGCGGCCGATGCCAGGCAGACGAACGCCAGCAATAACGTGTACTCAATCAGATCCTGACCTTCCTCATTCCTGAGAAACCCGTTCAATAATTCCTTCACGTAGTTGTCTCCTTAAATATGTGCATTTCAAACGAAGGGGCGTGTAGCCCACGCCCCTCCATCGGTATCCTAGCTGGCAGCGGCGGTGTTGGCGGCCGTCAGCCGGGTGTTTGCCTGGTTCCAAATGCCGCCCACGCTACCACCGGCGCTGATGAACAGCGCGGCGGAGGCCAGACACACGAAAGCCAGAAGCAGCGTGTACTCGATCAGGTCCTGGCCTTGTTCGTCCTTAACAAAGTTGTAAAGCAGCGTTTTCATGATGGTTCACTCCTTGAGTTAGATTTGGTGATCGTGAGATCACTCGTTTGGGATTTCGTGATCTTGCGATCACGATCTTTTCCGTCGCGGGAAACGGCGGAAACTTGGGCAGCCGCGGCGGCTCTCTCCTGATTGGCCCGAAACACGATGGCCACCCCGTCGTCATAGATTGGGTGCCACCGGCGGGACTCTTTGAGAGTGCTCGCGAGCGCGGTGTTCGGTGACAGAAGGATGGTGTTGACGTGGTACTTGTCCAAAATCTTTTCCCAGCCGTACGTGACGTTCATCACGTCATCGCACACTTGGCTGAATTTGGAGCCGTAGAAATCCTTTCTGCCATCAATAAATACTCGGTTCTCGGGATAGAGACGATAGATCAGATAATCGCCCCATTCATCGTCCGCAAAAATAATCTTAGGTGAGCCGCCTTGACGCAGCACGTCAATGGCTTTCGACGGATAGCGCGTGACGTCATACTCGGCCCGGCACTTTGCCGGCGCATTCGGCGCGTAGAAGAGTGCGATCATCAGGGCTGCAGCCATGCCGCTTGTCAGGTGCCAGCGCGGCATCATGTCGTTGACGCCGAATGACGCTGTGAAACTAGCCGCTTTTTCAGCCCATGCGCGCGCCCACGCGGCTATGTTCTTCCCCGGCAACTCCTGCAACAGGCTCTCGAGCATGAGCGCCACTGGAGGACCCACCAGCATCATGTAGATCGGCTCATTCCGCACCACGGCCAGCGCCAGGTGAGCCCAGCCGGCGAGCAAGATGGTGTAGACATAGTGGCGGTGATATAAGCTCCACACCGCTGCGGCCAGGCCCAGAAACAGCATGGGCTCGAAATAGAACGTCGCCGGGTGATGGAAGTCGAATGACTGGAATTCAATGACGGTCTTGTACCAGTATTTGTCGCTCAGGTGCTCGTAAATGCGCACGTGCAGATGATAAGAATAGGGGTTGATCAATGTTGCCGCGAGGCAGCCTGCGGCGGTCGCGAGATACGGAACGCTCCGGCGGAATGCCAGCAGCCGTTGATTCGCATCAGCCGCGAATAACCCATCGGCGATTTCCCCGGCAGCGTATGCGCCTGCCAGAATGATGCCCACGAAGAAGCCGCCATGCATATTGGTCCAGATCACGGTCAATGCCGGCAACCACCACAAGAGGCGTAACCGACCGTCTTCTTTCGCGCGCTCCAGAATGGAGTAGAAAATCACGGTGAACAGCAGTGTAAATAAATGCGGCCGCGCCAACCAGTGAATGGACCAGGCGCCGGTCACAAAGAACATCACGCCGATCGCCAGCAGCGGATTTCCGCACTTGCGGCAGATCAGCCGGAACAGCAGGACCGAAGTCGCGCAAATGACCAGCATGCTCGCCAGCACTACCGCAGCCATCCCGCCGTGTTGATACAACCATGCGAAAGCCAGATCCCAAAGCCATTCCCAGGCAAACCACTGCTGGCCGGCTTTAGTGTAGGAGAAGATATCCTGGCTCGGAATCCGGTGATTGGCCAGAATCCATTCGCCCGTGCGCACGTGCCAACCGGTATCGCCATCGCCCAGCATGCTCGTCGCGCCATCCATGCGAAGAAACAGGAACGCGAGCGGCATGAGGAACGCCACGTCCGTCAGTGACGGAAGCAGGCGAACCGCGAAATGTGGCTTAGGTGCGTCCATGCTATTTACCTAGCGCAGCGGTCGCGGGGTAACCGAAGAGATAGGAGCTGACTACCCCCTCTGGTTGATTTTGCCGCTTCATCATTTCGCCGCAGCTAGGCCGGAAAATTTTCCGCCCCCGCTTCAATTCCCTTAAATTCAATCGCCCCGTTTTCATATTCGGTGAATTTCATTTGATTCACGCTGAACGCAACCTGAAAGGGCTGACCATCCTCGCGCGAAACGCGCACCACAGTCGCCTGGCAGTGTATGCACTTCCTTCCGAATACCGGATTTTCAGGCAACTCGATTTCCACCGTAACTACTTCGCCCACGCGTGGCTGCTCACCCGCGCCACTATCGCCGCAGAGCATCAGGACGCCATTCCGGCTGATGTTCTGCGTCACCCCGGAAATTCCTTGTGGCCATGTCCTCTTCGGGGCCACGTGGCATTTCAGCTTTACGTCCATACGCGGGCTCTCACGCCTATTCATGCGATAAATTCAGATACTTCAGCACTTTAATTGTTTATAGGGTGGCGATCAATATTGAAAATAGATGTTAGACCTTTGTACACGAAGGTTAGCGGCATGAAGTCCCCGGGTGGACCATGGCGTTGTAGGTTCCGGTGGATTTTCCGAGACAGACTATATACTTTAGCGATAAAAAAATACAATTAGTCGTCAATTAATAAAAAAGATCAAAAAATCACTAGCTTTATGGTTAACAGCGATGATATTCTGATGTGCGAAATGACACGCACGCTACTCTTCAGCGATGAACCCATTCTGGCCAAGGGACTCGAATCTGTCCTGGCCAGTGTCGAAGGCTTTCACTTGGCTGGTGTCTGCTCCGGCACCGTCAAGCTCAAAGAGATCCTGGATGCCGGCGAACCCGACATTCTGCTGATCGATTTGACTTCGGATGTCACCTTCAGCATTTTGAGCGAGCTCAAAAAAGCTTCAGTCAATGCAAAAATCGTGCTGTGGGTGCACTCGATTTCGACCGAACTGGCGCTGCAAGCCATGGCGCTCGGC
>DATLVQ010000662.1:0-31119 GCA_035577325.1 Bryobacteraceae bacterium
ACTCCCGTGCCTTCGTTCGTGAGGGTTATCTCAGCGCCGGGCACGTTGGCGCCTGAGCTATCCACCACAGTGCCAGTTACAACCCCTTGCACCGTTTGCGCTTCCGCTATATTCGACAGCGCGAACACCACGAGAGCACACAACACCCGTCCGACAGCTGTACGCATGGTTCTCACCCCTCAGTCTTCAATATTTACCTTCACCCAATACGACTATGGCGGGATTATATGAACGAGTTAATAAAATGTCAACCACCAAATAGCCGAATGACAACGAGTTGCGGACCGCGGCGCGCCGTTTTGGGATTTAACGTACGAGTAGCGGCTGGAATTCGCCCGGACCGGCAAACAGGCTAGGCTCTAGCGGGATGAGACACAGAAGAATGGGGATTTGTCGCAGATGAGATGTGGACGTTCGAGGATTCCGTAGATGAGGTGTCCTAACACCCTGCGCCCTGGCACCTAACACCTGCTTTTTTTCAGCACACCAGATCTTCGCGGCCGATTTTGAAACCGTTGAGGTTTCCGAGCACGGTGAGCGCAATGTGCTTCTGGTCGAAGAACGTCTGAGAGATGCGCTGCACATCTCCGGCCGTCACTCTCTCGATGCTCTCGACCAACTCGTCCAGGGTGAAGAAGCGGTGGAAATACATCTCCTGGCGCGCCAGGTTGGACATCCGGCTGGACGTGGACTCCAGACTGAGCATCAGCGAACCCTTCAGGTGGTCCTTGGCGCGGCGCAACTCTTCGTCAGTTATGCGCTCGTTCTTCAGAAGTTTGAATTCCTTGAGGATGGATTCCACCACGCGGCGCGCGGATTCGATGGAAGTGCCGGCATAGATCGACAGGCAGCCGGTGTCGCGATATGGATTCAACTCGGAGAACACGGCGTAGGCCAGCCCCTGGCGCTCGCGGATGTTCTGAAACAAGCGCGAGCTCATGCCGCCGCCGAGCAGGGTGTTCAGGACGTAGCAAGTGAAGCGGTCCTCGTGCGGCATCGGATAGGACGGCACTCCGAGGCACAGATGCACCTGCTCGAGCGATTTCTTGTTGCGCAGCGCGATACGCGCGTGGGTCTGGGGCGGACCGTCGGTCGAAACCGTTTTGCGCGGCTTCATACCAGAAAAATGCTCGCTCGCAAGATCGGTCAGCATCTTGTGCGTCAGGTTTCCAGCGGCGGTGATCACCAGGTTCGCGGGAGCATAGGCATCCCGGTAATAACTCTCCATCATCGGGCGGTCGAAGCGCTTCACCGTTTCGCGCGTACCCAGGATCGGTTTACCGAGCGGGTGGTCCTTCCAGAAATTCGAGGAGAAGATCTCATGTACGAGGTAATCGGGATTGTCCTCGTCCATCTTGAGCTCTTCCAGGATCACGCCCTTTTCCTTGACCATATCCTCTTCGCGGAACAGCGGGTTGAGGACCAGATCGGCCAGCACATCAAAAGAAAGGGCCAGATGCTCGTCCAGGACCTTGGTGTTGAAGCAAACCAGCTCTTTGGAGGTGAAGGCGTCGAGATTGCCGCCGATGGAGTCAACGGAACGCGCGATATCTTCGGCCGAGCGCTTGGAAGTCCCTTTGAATACCATGTGCTCGATGAAATGCGAGAGCCCGTTCTGCTCGGGCGCCTCGCAGCGCGAGCCGTTTCCCACCCAGATGCCCACCGAAACCGAGCGCACGTGCGGCATGGTTTCGCTGATCACGCGAACGCCATTGGGCAGCGTAGTCGTTTCGATCTCGCGCACTTTGTTCGGCATTTTCTGCATGGCAGCTACAGGCGGGGTTCCTCGCCTTGTTGTACCATTTTTGGGCCTTGTGCCGCCACCAGCGCGGCCCGTGTTAGACTGAACTCAGATGCCGCAAGCCATTCTAGGCATGGAACTTAGCGAGATCCTGGACGCGCTGGGGCCTGGGGAGCCCAAGTTCCGGGCGCGCCAGGTTTACGAGGCCGTTTATCACTCCCAAGTCCCTGATTTAGTTAAGATTACGACGCTTCCAGGTAAACTGCGGGAGCGTCTGGCCTCGCGGCACACCGTGGGGATGCCGGAGACTGAGCGGCGATTTGAATCAAGTGACGGTACCCGCCGTTATTTGTTGCGTTTAGACGACGAGCGGACGGTCGAGACGGTCTGGATGCCGGAGCCAACGCGCGACACTTTGTGCATTTCGAGCCAGGTGGGCTGCCCGGTGGATTGCAAGTTCTGCATGACGGCGCTGATGGGCCTCGAGCGCAACCTGACGGCAGGCGAGATTGTGGGGCAGGTGCTGTTTGTGGCGCGGGAAAATGGGCTGCTGGGCGAAAAGGATAAACAGGGCTCGCGGCTGAACATCGTAATGATGGGGATGGGCGAGCCGCTGCTGAACCTGGAGAATGTCCTGAAGGCTACGCGGATTCTGGTCGATCCGCGTGGCGTGGGCTTATCGGAGAAGCGGATCACGCTCTCGACGGCTGGGATCGTGCCCAAGATCGCCGAGTTGGGGAAGGAGCGCGTCCGGCCCAAGCTGGCGGTTTCGCTCAATGCATCGACCGAAGAGATGCGGCAGGAACTGATGCCGATCACGCGTAAGTATCACCTGAAAGACCTGCTGGAGGCGTGCAAGGCATTTCCGTTGCGGCCCTGGGAAAAGCTGACATTCGAGTATGTCCTATTGGGTGGTGTCAACGATTCGGACGCCGATGCGCGGCGCGTGGTCAAGCTGCTGGCGCATTTGAATTGCAAGGTCAACCTGATCGCGCTGAATCCCGGGCCGGGAATTCCGTTCGAGATGCCGAAGGCTGAGCGGGTGCTTGCCTTTCAAGCGATAGTGCGGCGGGCGATGCCGTGCTTCATCCGCAAGCCACGCGGTAGGGATATTTTCGCGGCTTGCGGGCAGTTGAAGCGCGTGAGCGCGTGATGCTCTCCAGAACGACCGGATTCGTCGATTAGAACGTGGCGATGGCGTTAAGCGGCGAGCCGGTGCCGCCAGGGACGGCGAGGGGCGCAGCGGTCAGCAGGAATTCCCAACGCTTGCGCTGGTTGGCGGCCTGGCTGACGGCTTCGAGATCGCAATTGTCGAAGATGGCGACGCCCATGGAGATCAGCATCAACTGATGAATGGGCTGCTCGACGCCCGCGACGCCCGAAGGCATAACGTCGCTGGCGGCATCGGAGCCGATCATGGCCACGTCGCGCCGGCGCAGCCATTCCGCGCAGGAGGCATGGAGGCCGGCCGACTTGGCAGCGGCATTCCATGGACCCTTGGCGGCGCGGCATGCCCAACGGCCCGTACGGAAAATGGCTACGTCGCCCGCGGTGACTTTCACGCCGGCTTTCTTCTCCCATGCGTCGAGGTCTTCGGGATAGATAGCCTGGCCCGGTTCCAGATACGGCACGTTTTTCAGGCGCGGAATGTCCATCAGGATGCCGTGAGTGAAGATGCCGTTCTTGACGTTGGTGATGGCCAGTGCGCCAGCTCCCTTATTGGTGACTCCCTGCTGCGAATAGCCATTGAACATCCGGCCCTGGTAAAACATGTGGCAGAGCGCATCCATGTGGGAATGCGCGAAGCCGTGGTAGGAGACCGAATAAGTGTCGAGACAAAACTGGCCTCCGGCGGGCTTTTGCCCGGTCGCCGTCATTTCGTGAACGAACGGCGAATCGTTGTCGGCAGCTTTCACCAGCTCCGCATCACGCGCGAGCGATACCGAGACGCCGTCGCGGACGAGCGCGGCGGCCGACTTACGCTTGGCGGGCGTGATCAAATTCAGCGCGCCCAACTGATCGTGGGCACCCCAGCGGCCCCAATTGGAGAGAGATTTCATCCAGCGGTCGATATCGGCCTTCGTGAGATCGCGGCGTGACGAGGGAGCGGCCTGCGCGGCCCGGCTCGATTGCGCGCCCGCGACGAAGGCCGGTCCGGCAAGCGACAGTACTTGTCTTCTGGAAAATGGCATTCAGGAATTTCCTCAAGGTCTTCAATTTAGCGCAGTTGGGAGACCCGACCAGGCGGGTCGCACTTTCCGGTTACCGTATTCCAAAGCAAATGTTCATCACGGTAACAGTCGGGGCACACATTTTGTGGCTTGGGTGGCATGAGATTGACCAAATCGATTTTAGCGCGCGCTTTAGGGCAGCGGGATCGGAATGGCAGCAACCAATAGCTGTCGATCAAGGCACTTTTCACACTGCCAACAGCCGGAGACTCCGCCCTTTACAGCCGGTTAATCAAGCTGGCTACGTAGCCTGCGCCGAAACCGTTATCGATATTGACGACGGTCACGTTACTGGCGCAACTGTTGAGCATGCCGAGCAGGGCGGCCAAGCCGTGGAAACTGGCGCCGTAACCGACGCTGGTGGGCACGGCGATGACGGGGCACGAGACCAGGCCGCCGACGGCGCTTGGCAGCGCGCCTTCCATGCCGGCGCAGACCACCACCACCCGCGCCTCTTGCAGGCGGGAACTGTTCTCGAGCAGCCGGTGGATGCCGGCGACGCCGACATCATGAATGGCGTCCACCTCATTGCCCATGACTTCGGCGGTGACTTGCGCCTCTTCGGCGACAAAAATATCGCTCGTGCCGGCGCAGACGACAGCGATCTTGCCCTTGCCGCGGAGAGTTTTTTCACGCCAGAAACGAATGGCGCCGGACAGCGGAAAGTATTCAGCGTCCTTCAAGTTTTCGCGGACGAGCGTGGCCGTCGCGGTATCGGCTCGCGTAATCAGCACGTTCTGAGAGACTTCCAGGAGACGGCGCGCGATGGTCAGGACCTGATCGGGCGTCTTGCCCTTGGCGAGGACCACTTCCGGCATGCCGTGGCGCAGCTCACGGTGATGGTCAAGCTTGGCGAAGCCCAAGTCCTCAAACGGCATGTGGCGCACGCGAGCGAATGCGGCATCTACGTCCACCGCACCCACGCGCACTTGCTCCAACAAGCTGCGGAGCTGGTCTTCATTCATAGAACCTCAGAATATCAGAAGGTCAGTGTCTGACCTTTGTGGAGTCCGAGGCGCTGGGCTTCGCCCGCACGCAATTCGAGAACGAACTGCTCGATGTTGTGGCCACCATAAACTGGGCACGCTTCAGGTTTGCTGGTGCAGGGCGGAGTGTCGGCGGAAATCTCGACGATCTGGCGGTTGGAATCCATGAAGATGATGTCCAGCGGGGCGGTCACATTAGACATCCAGTAGCGGTATGCTCCCGGCTGGCCGTGAATGAAGAGCAGGCCGCGGTCCTGGGGTAATGGGTCGCGATACATCATGCCGCGCGCCATTTCCGAGGGCTGGATCAGCACTTCGGCGCGGATCTCGCGACCATCGGGTAGAGTGACGGGTCGGGTTTTGAGATCTTCGACGGCGCCGCCATTAGGACCGCACGCGGCGCAGAAGAGAGCGGCGAGTAGCGCGAGCGAAAAAAAACGCATGCGTTAAGATAGTAGCTTCTTTGGATGCACCCGCGCGCGGCGCTGTGGAAGTGCCCGTGAGGGTGGCGTATAGCGGCGGGGTCAACAATGGCAGAAGCGCCCGTCCCGCCTTCTTATGTTCTGGAAACGAATCCGGCTCACGCTCGAGATGATCAAATTCGAGCACTCGGTTTTCGCTCTGCCGTTTGCGCTGACGGGCGCGCTGCTGGCGGTGCGGGAGGGCGGAATCAACAAGCACGCGCTCTGGGTGGCGATCGCGTGGATCGTGGTGGCGATGGTGGCAGCGCGATCGGCGGCCATGGCGTTCAACCGGCTGATCGACGCCGAAATTGATCACCGCAACCCGCGCACACGCATGCGCCACATACCGGCGGGGGTGCTCTCGGCGACGTTCGGCTGGGGCTTCGTGGCGGTATCGGGCCTGGTTTTTCTGTACGCGACTCGCGAATTGAGTTCGCTTTGCTTCAAGCTGGCGCCGGTGGCGCTGGGCATCGTCTTCTTCTACTCTTTTACGAAGCGTTTTACGGCGTGGTCGCATCTCGTGCTGGGATTTTCGCTGGGGATGGCACCGGCGGCGGCATGGATCGCGGTGCGCGGCTCGCTCGATCCGCGCATTTTGTGGCTCACGGCTGCAGTGATGTTCTGGACCGCGGGATTCGACATTATTTACGCCTGCCAGGATTACGAGTTCGACGTTGCCGAAAGCCTATTCAGCCTGCCGCGGCGGGTCGGAATCCGGCGTGCGCTGTGGGTTTCGCAAGGGCTGCACGTCCTCATGATCGTGTGTCTGCTGGCGCTGGTGGACGCGCTCGATCTGGGAGCGCTCAGCGTGGCGGGCATCGTAGCAGTGGGATTGTTGCTGGTATATGAGCACAGCCTGGTGAAGCCGGATGACCTCTCGCGGGTGAACGCGGCGTTCTTCACCATGAACGGCTGGGTCAGCGTGCTATTCTTTGTGTTTTGGGCCGCCGACGTGCTGCTGCGGCGCGCATAGCCATGCAACCTTTCATCGAAGATCCGCGTTTGCGTCCGATCCTCGAGAAAGTCGAGGCCGGCGAGCGACTGTCCTATGACGACGGGGTTGCGCTCTACCGGACCCCGGACATTCTCGCGCTGGGGTACTTGGCGAATCTGGTGCGCGAGCGCCTGCATGGATCGACGACTTATTTCAATGTCAACCGGCACATCAACCCCACCGACGTGTGCGTGGCCAGCTGCCGGCTGTGCGCTTTCGGCAAGCGGGCAAAAGATCCGAAGGCGTACACCATGTCGCTCGATCAGGTGTGGCATGTAGCGGGCGAAGGTTGGACCGAGGCCGTCACGGAGTTCCACATCGTCGGCGGGCTGCATCCTGAGCTGACGCTCGACTGGTACTGCCAGATGCTGCGCGGTCTGAAGGAACGCTTTCCGCAGGTGCACCTGAAAGCCTTCACCATGGTGGAGATCGGCTATCTGGCGCAGCGCATGAAGATTTCGGCGCGCGAGGTGCTTGAGCGCCTGCGCGACGCGGGCATGGACTCGCTGCCCGGTGGCGGCGCGGAAATATTCTGCGATCGCGTGCGGCGAGTGATCTGCGATCACAAGATCACGGGCGAGGAATGGCTCGAGACGGCGCGCACTGCACATCGCCTCGGTCTGCATTCCAATTGCACGATGCTCTACGGCCACATCGAAACCGATGAGGACCGCGTCGACCACTTAATGAAGCTGCGCGCGTTGCAGGACGAGACGCAAGGGTTCGTGACGTTTATCCCGCTGGCATTTCATCCCGATAATACGCCGCTGCAGCATATCCCCAAGACCACGGGCTTTCTGGACATCAAGAACATCGCGGTGGCGCGGCTGATGCTGGACAACATCCCGCACATCAAGGCGTACTGGATCATGATGACGCCCAGGATTGCGCAAATTGCGCTGCGTTTCGGCGCGGACGACATCGATGGCACGGTGGTGGAAGAGAAGATTTATCATGACGCGGGCGCGACCACGAGCCAGTCACTGCGCCGCGGCGAGCTGTTACAGCTGATTCGCAAGGCCGGTCGCGAGCCGGTGGAGCGCGACACGCTGTACCGGCCGGTGACGCGTACCGAATCTACATTTACGGTCCTGGTCTGACATTGGTTGCTTCTACGAAGTTCAGGTAGAATTTAAAAACACTCACGTTCTTAAGGAGATCGCCATGCGCCATTGCCAGAGGGCCGCGACTGCCATCCTGCTGGGAGCTACTCTCAGCGCGCTTGCAGGATGCGGCGGGTCGCAACACGATCCGCTCGAAAAATATTATCTGCTCTCGGCAAATGTAAAGATCCCATACTGGCAGACGGCGGCGAACGGTCTCATGCGCGCCGCATCGCAAATGCAAGTCAAGGGCGAAGCTGTTGGGCCGGACACATATGATCCGCAGGCGGAGCAGCAGGAACTGCACCGGCTGATCGGCCTCAATCCGAAGCCCGCGGGCATCCTGGTTTCGCCAGCCGATCCAGCACTGATGAAACCGGATATTGATGCGGCCATTGCAGCGGGCATTCCGGTGATCACGGTGGATTCGGATGCGCCGGCCAGCAAGCGGCTGCTATTCATCGGGACGAACAATTACGAGGCTGGAATCATGGGCGGCCGCATCGCGGCGAAGCAGTTGTCGGGCAAGGGCAACGTCGTGGTCTTCACCATGCCGGGTCAGACGAATCTGGCCGAGCGATTGAACGGTTACAAATTCGCTTTCAGCGAGCATCCCGGCATCAAGATTGTGAACGTAGTGGACATCAAGGGCGATCCCCGCATCGCCTTCGACACGACGAATGAAATCGTGGAGAAGCGCCGCGACAAAGTGGACGGGTTTATCTGCCTGGAGGCTCTGGCGGGCAAAGAAGTGGGCGACGTACTGGACCGCAACAAGGTGACCAAGATGGTGGTGGCGATGGATACCGATGAGGGGACGCTGAACTGGATCCAGAAGGGCGTGATCGCGGCGACCATCGCGCAAAAACCATTTACGATGGCGTACTACGGCGCGAAGATGCTGGATGAACTGCAGCACCGCAAGCCGCCGTCACTGGCAATCAATTGGGCCGAGGATCCCTTCTCGCCGCTGCCGACGTTTGTGGATACCGGGGCCACGCTGATCACCAAGGAGAACGTCGCGGAGTTTATCAAGGCGCGCGATTTGGCCGCCGCGGAGTCGAAGAAAAAGTAGCCGCACGGCATCACAGAACGTTTCGAAGCAGAAATAAAGAGAGATCCAAGCATCCTGCCCCAAAACTTTGTAAGGCAGCGGCGACCGCCAACAGTGAAACCGCTGTACACTCAGGCCGGAAAAAACCATCGCAAAGAACGATCTGACGGCACCCCGTAAGTGTCAGGCCGCAGCAAAGTCGTAAAGATGATCCTATACAGAGGCAAATCGGAGAAAACCGCTGATCACAAGAAAGCCGGCTGCGGCTATGGTGAAGCTAATGGGAGTTTGTAGCTTCGAAATCCCCGTAACCAATTGAGAGATTTGGTTGCGGGGGGTGGATTTGAACCACCGACCTTTGGGTTATGAGCCCAACGAGCTACCAGACTGCTCCACCCCGCAACTCCATCCTAGCGTTACCCAATCTATGGAGTCAAACTTTCGACACAAGATCCGAGAGCTGCGCCTGGGACGCTTGCGGATAAGAGGCTGCCGAGCTGCGCCATCCTTTTTCGATAGAATCAGCGCATGCCGCTGTGGGACCGCAGGCGTTTTCTCCATGAAGCAGGCGCGGCTGTGTGGTTATCGGCCGGGGACAGACTCGCGCGCGCGTCGCCGGATGGCAACGCGCTTTCTTGCAAGATCGTCGACCAACAGTCTGGCCGGCCCATTACTGCTCGCCTGCGATTAACGGACGCGCGTGGCAACGACGTCGTCCCGGCGGGACATCCGTCCGAGCTGGCACCGGATGCGCAACAGGGCGATGTGCGCTTCCAGTCCAAGCGGTTCGCTTACGTCGACGGCAACTTTGTCGTTGACCGGCGGGCGCTGCCATTACGGTACCAGGTGATCAAGGGCTACGAGTTCGCGATCGCCGAAGGCCCGATTTCCGCCGATGAAGTACGCCATGGCGGCGTCACGATTCCACTAGCGAAGTGGTCCTCGCTCTCAGAGCGGGGATGGTACAGCGGTGACATCCATATCCATCACATTTCGCCGAAGACGTGCCGCGTGGAGATGGACGCCGAGGATCTGGATGTTGCCAACATACTGACGTCCGACTTTACCTTCGACCAATCCGAATTTGAAGGCCGTCTCAATCGCTATTCAAGCGGCCGGCGCCTGATTTATGTCAACCAGGAGTTCCGCAACGATCATCTCGGACACATGTGCCTGTTGAATCTGAAGAAACTGGTGGAGCCGGTGAAGACCATGCAGCCCTACGAGTATCCGTTGCATCTGCGCGCCTGCGACGAAACGCATGCACAGGGTGGCTACGTGTCGTGGGCGCATTTTCCGAGCTGGCCGGGCGTCGAAAGCCCGCTCGACGTCGCCATGCAGAAACTGGATGGCCTCGAGATCCTGTCTGTACTCGATCCCCGAGACTTCCCGGTTTTTATGCAGAAGATCGTGCCCGAGCTCGAGGCGAACAACGGCCTGCGACTTTGGTACCGCTATCTGAACTGTGGTTTTCGCCTCAGCGCTACAGCCGGAACCGACAAGATGACGACCTTCGTGACGGTCGGCGCCAACCGCGTTTTCGCTCGCGTCGAAGGCGAGTTCACGTACCAGAATTGGATCAACGCGCTGAAGGCCGGGAGGACGTTTGTCACCAACAGTCCGGTGCTGGCGTTCAGCGTGAACGGCCGCGATCCGGGCGCCTTGCTGCAATTCGATTCGAAAAAAGACAAGATGGCCCAAGTGCACGCCATGGCGGAGTCGCAATTGCCTTACGATCGTCTCGAAATCGTGGCCAACGGAACGGTCGTGGCGCAATCAACTCCCAGCGGGCGGCGGCACAAGGCGGAGATCCACCTCGAATACCCGATCCATCAGAGCTGCTGGCTGGCGGCGCGGGTGCTGGAAGACCTCGACGGATACCGCAGCAAGGGCCTGAATTTCCAAACCGTCCACGTTTCCGCGGGCACGCGCTTGAGCGATTATTACGGAACGCGCCGGCCGGAGACCGTCTTCGCCCATTCGTCGCCGGTCTACTGCATTCGCGACGAGAAACCGATTCGCAGCTGGGAGGACGCTGAATACTATACGCGTTACCTGGACAATGCCATCCGCTGGCTAGAAACGGAAGCCAAGTTCATACGGCCCTCCGACAAGCAGGCATCGATCCAGGCGTTTCAACAGGGACGAACCGTTTTCGCCGCCAGGGCCAAAGAAGCGTTTCACGCCGGAAAGTAAGCGACCGCTGCCTAAGGCAATATCTTGACGCCCGCGCCGGCTTCTCCTACCAGGCCAGCGTTCCCGTGCGCGGCTGTTCCTCCAGGCTGGGCAGGTAGAGCGTTTTACAGTGCTCGCAGCGGTAAATCTCGACTTCCGGGCCGAATTTTCGCTTCACTTCGTCGCCGAAGAAATACCAGCGCTTCAGATGACCGGCGCAGAGCTTGCCTTTGGCATCCTTTTCGTTGCAGGCGCGCATGCGCGGGACTCTCCGCTTAACCTTCGTGCCGTCGCTTAACGTATCTACTAGTTCCGACACCGGGACAGGCCTATCAGACACCTTGTATTTCGGGTTCGCCATTGGACAGAAGTATATCAGGCGTAATGACTCGCCTGGCTGGTAGTGCGTTAGCTTGAAACCCGTGCACCCTTTCCGCCGTGAAGACTCACGGCAGGACGCGACCATTAATTGGCATGAGAAGACCATTCATAAGGCATAATTTCCTTATGGACCAATCCGGCATTGGACCGAGACTGGTCATTGTTTGCGGGTTGCCGGGATCGGGTAAAACCACACTTGCCAGAGAGCTCGAGAGCAGGCTCCGCGCGGTTCGCTTTTCTCCTGACGAGTGGATGGACGCTCTTTCACTAGATATCTACGATGAGGAAAAGCGTGCGAAGATCGAAGCGCTGCAATGGAAATTCGGTCAGGAACTCCTGGCGCTTGGTCTCACCGTAATCATCGAATGGGGTACTTGGGGAAGGTCCGAGCGGGATGCCTTACGGCTGGGAGCGCGAGCCCTGGGCGCTGCCGTTGAGTTGCATTATCTCTCCGCCTCTGCGGATGTCCTCATCGACAGGATTCAACGCCGGGGCCGCGAGAATCCGCCCATAGAACGAGATGCCTTGTCCCGATGGTTCAAGATGTTGCAGGCACCGACACCCGAGGAAATGGCACTTTTTGACGAGCCTTTGGTGGCGGACCTTGCCTCCAGTTGAAACTGCGCACGTCGCGCAGCGCCGATGGGCATATCAATCAAGGGGCGAGTAGAACAGTGCGAAAGTCCGCGCGGCTTAGTTCTCCAACGTACCGTCACGATGCACCAACCCGTGCCACGGCTCGTCGAGTACCTGGCGGACCTTTTGAGTCAGCGCTTCAAGCGTAAACGGCTTAGGTAAAAATTGCGCACCCATGGCGACTACTTCCTGCACCACAACATCGTCCATGTATCCGGAGGTGAATAACACCCGCATTGTCGGGTGCTGGCGCGACAGGTGCTTGGCGAGCGCTCCTCCATTCATGAAGGGCATCACTATATCGGTAAGTAGCAGATCCACCGGTTTGCCCACATGATCCATCAAACCAAGGGCTTCTGGTCCATCGGAAGCTTCTAAAACGTTATAACCAGTGAGCTGCAGCATCTGGCTGACGAGTCGGCGCACCGAGGGCTCATCCTCAACGAGTAAGATTGTCTCCGCGCCGCGGGCAGTGATCGAGTGTGCGTTGTGTCCCATTAAAAGTGCCCTATTTTGGTACGTAGCATCTCCATATCCGTCCTAGAAGCCCTGGCTGAACCGAGTGTGCTTTACTATCCATCGGGATGGCGCGGCCCCGGGCGGTTTGCATTCACCCCCATCTGCTTGTTAAGATTACGATTTACGAGTTCAGAAGGAGATTTCCCTCGTCATGGCGAGAGTATGTGAAGTATGCGGCCGCGGGCCGCAGTTCGGCAATAAAATCAGCCACGCTCACAATGTGACCAAGCGGCGCTGGAACCTCAACCTGCAAAGCATTCGCGCCGTGGTCAAGGGCGCCACCAAGCGCATGCGCGTCTGCACGTCCTGCATCCGCAGCGGCAAAATTCAGAAGGCCGCGTAGCCGTCCTATTTCTTCAATTCCACAGGTTGAGTGAAAGCTCCATTGACCGCAGTGTCCCACGCGGCCAAGCGCACCCATTTCTGTTTCGATAAATCTACTGGAATTTCGAAGCGGCGCGCCCCGAAGGCCTTCTCCTCGGGCGTGCGGACGATCTTGCGAGCCGTTTGCTCGCCATCGCCCCAAACGACCTCCACGAATTCAAGTGGAAACGTCCAATCCAGGTCCGCGCTCACGCCCGCGATGGTCACCGTGAAATTGCGAATCAGCACTTCGCCGGTCGACACAAAGAACTCTCCAGCCCGCATGGCCCGCGTGATCGTGGTCCAATCGCTCAGGAATGGCAGCGAGCCGAGCTTGAGGTAATTCACGTTGAAATCGCCGTACAGATCGTAATCTGGAAATTTCTTGTAAGTATCCACCTCGCCCACCAGGTACTTCGGCCCGTGCCAGTTGTTCATATCATCGAGGGTGGGGAAGCAACGCTTCTCACACAGCCGCGATTCCGACAGATCTACGGGCATGGCCTTGAAGCCGGCGCCGAGCCATCGGTCGCTGCGAAAATAATCCTTCGCTCGCAGTTCGTCCGGAAAGCCCGTCGATCCCTTTGTCCGCGGATGCGTCTGCCACACCAGCGCGCCCTCGCGCCGGATCATGTCGACAAGCTCCGCCACGTCCGACGGATGATATACCGTGCCGAACTCGGTGCTTTGTTCGATGAAGCCCGCGCCGGGCGCGCGCCCGTGCGTCCAGAATACCGGCTTCGGAAAGAGCAGGTTGTAGTGGCCGCCCAGATAAATGTTCGCCTCCTCGCCCGGCAAAATTCGGAAATTTGTGTCCGAGTGCCGGCGGCACGCCTCGTAATAATTGCGCAGATCCTCCATGCGCAGGCGGCCGTTGTCCTCCGGGTGACCGTCGCCGTGGAAATCGTCGATCATGACGATGTTGACGCCCAAGTCGCGGATAGCCGAAATCCAGGGCGGCCGTACATCCAGGCTGCCCGCCGCCATCAATTCTTTCGTGAACGCGGTGTGAAAGTGCGTGGCCATCACCTGATAGCCGGGAAGCGGCAGGAAGTGGTCGCCGTGCGTGTAGTTGAGGACCGCGTCGCGCGTGGCGCCGGCGTCGCCCGCGCTCAGATAAAGATAAGCCGCCATGCGCTGCCATGTCCCCGGAGGCGCATTGTAGAGCGCATACACGCGCTCGATCCAAACAGGCTCGTAGCCGCCTGCATTATCGCCCTGTCGCACTCCCATCGAGAAACTGCGCTCGTCATCTTTCCGATACCACACGAAACCGTTATTCACTTCGATTTCGCGCGCGAAGAAAAACTGGTGCGGCGGCGGGAAGACCGCAATGCTGCCTGAGCGGCCTTCGGCGACTGCAAGCCGGTTGCGCGCCACCAGCGGCACGGCGTTACGGTTAGGCGTGCCGCCGAATTCGTATTTCTGCGGATTGCCGGCCGCATCGCGCCACGCCACCCGCTGCAACGCGTCGAGCGAAAACCCGCGCATGCCCGCCGTGTACTTGTACGCCACCGACGGCTCTTCAGTCTTGGCGATGGCTTCCACGCGCATCAAGTTCGAGCCTTGATAGACGGTAAACTGCACGCGCCCGGCGAAGATGCCGAGCGAAAGGCCCGGGAATGATATCTCGAGGCGCGCCCCTTCCTGCCGCACCTCGCATGCGTGCGTGTCGAAGGACGACGAACCCCGGCGAATCTCTTCCGGCTTGCGCGGCAGCCCAGGATTTTCTCCGTGCCCCGGAATGGTGAGCGGCGCATCCCAGAAAACATCCCAGCGGTGCTCGTAATCGAGCCCATGCGCGGCGCGCCGCATACCGCTTACCGTCGTGAACTCGGGCGTGAGATTACGCGCGAGGATGGCTTCGCCCGCAGCCAACTCGCGGATCATCGGCGTTCCGTGATCGATCATGAAGTCCGCACGCAGCCTGGTGTCGCGCTCCCCGGTCCAGGCGACCCGGAGAGTTTCGCCATCCACGCGCGCGCCCAGTTCAGGCGATGCCGTGATGCCGTGGAGCGTGCAGTTCAGAGGATCGGCTGTGAGAAGCGGAACCAGGAAGAGAAGAAACGCCAATGGTTTCATACGCGACTGGCATTTTACCGCGACGCTATCCTTAAAGAGTTCCACGCCGCTTCCAACGCCCACACCGCGCGGATACAAGCTTCCATCGCGACGGGTGGGAGGGCAGGGACACCCACCCACGCGGATCAAGAGCGCTCGGGCGTGCGTAGCTTTTGAAAGCATCAGAAGAATTCGTGCTACATTCACTACGGCATACATTCGAAACGCGAATTGGGAGAAACTGGCGCGCGGATGCCTTCATAATCATGAAACTGATGCGGCACTCAATGATCTCCGCATCGCAGCGGTATGTTCAGCGCTCGCCAGAATCGGTGGAGTTGGCCTTCGAGCAGCTGACCGCGTTAAATTTGAAAGGAGCCCGGGTGGCGAAATCGGCAGACGCAAAGGACTTAAAATCCTTTTTCCGGCAACGGAAGTGCGGGTTCAAGTCCCGCCCCGGGCACCAGTAAAGCGCCGGAACCGCAATAGCGGTTCCGCTGCGTCCACCCCTATTTTCCGCCCGGGAAATGTTTTTCGTACCACTTGATGGAACGGTCGATGCTGTCCACAATATGTTTCGGCTCGCGCAGGCCGTGGCCTTCGCGCGGGTAGCGCACGAAAACCGTTTCGACGCCCACATCCTTGAGACCGATATAAAACTGCTCGGCTTCGGCGATGGGCACGTCGGCGTCGTTTTCGCCGTGCATCAGCATTACGGGCGTGTGCACTTGCGCCACGTATTTCAGCGACGAGCGCTGCCACATCAGGTCCATCAAGTTGCCCTGGTGCGGGAAGATGCCGAATTCCATCTGCTCATACTGGTTGTAATACGTCATGTAGTTGTAGCTCACCAGGTTGATGATGGCCGCGGTGGGAATCGACGCTTTGAACATATTGGTCTGGGTGACGAGCCAGGCGCTCAACTGGCCGCCATAGCTGACGCCTTCGACGCCGAGGCGGTCGCGATCGATCCACAGGTTGCGGCGCAGCGCGGCGCTTACACCGTAAATTACGTCCTGCGCTTCATTGCCGTTCTGATCGCCAAAAACCGCGTCGGCGAATTTCTGGCCGTAGCCAGTTGAGCCGCGGTAATTCACCATCAAGGTGGCCCATCCCATGCCGGCGTACACCTGATTGCGGAAATTGAATGCCGGACCCTGCTGGCCGTGCGGGCCGCCATGGATGACGACGACCATGGGATGTTTCGAATCGGCGGTCCGGTTGAGCGGCTTGGTGAGAAACGCTTCGACTTCATACTTGTTATCGTTGCTCACGAAAGTGAGCGGCTCGACCTCGGCGATCGCCTTGCCCGCCATGAGTTCAGCATTCAGATCGGTCAATTTCTTGGATGGCTCATTGGGTTTGCCGTAATAGATCTGCGAGGCATCGGATGGCGACGAGAACGAGTACGCTATATTGCCATCTTTGTTCACCGCCCAACTGCCGACGCCGCCGAGATCGGTGACGATGGTTTCCACGCGCCCGCCCGTGGCCGGGATGCGCGCCAGGAAGTTGCTGCCGTGGTGCTCCACGATGAAGTAAATCCACTTGCCGTCGGGCGACCAGCCGGCATCGAACTGGCGATTATCGACGCTGGCGGTGAGCTCGCGGCGGTTGTTGCCATCGGCGTCGATGAGCCAGACGTGCGTGTCTTCCATGGTGGTTTCGAGATCCGTGAGACCGCGTTTCGTGCCGAGATAAAGGATGGTCTTGCCATCGGGCGACCAGCGCGGCTGGTACTCGGCGTTTTCCGTGGCGGTGATGCGGCGCATGGCGCCACTCGAGACATTCAGCGCGAACAGATCGTAATTGAAGAACTGGTCTTCGTTGGGCTCGCGATTGGATACGAAGGCGATCTCGCGGCCGTCGGGCGACCAGTCGATGGAGTGCTCGTAGTGCGGTCCGTCGGTTATCTGTTTGATTTGCCCCGACGCGATGTCGGCGACAAAAATGTGCAGCCGGCGATTGTCGTTGAAGTGCGTCATGCCTTCGTCGTAATCCGGCTTATAGAGGTAACGGGTGATTACGATCGGGTCGCCGGTGGCGTCTGCGGTTTCGGGGCCGGGCACGGCGTGGACGAACGCGAGGCGTTTGGAATCGGGCGACCAGGCGAAGCGTTTGCCCATCGTGGGCAGCGGATTGTTGGTCCCTGCGAGCTCCGATAGGAATTTCGCCGCGGAGCCGTCCGGATGGGAAACGATTAGGCCGGACTTATCGCCCAGCTTGCCGCTGTAAGCGATCCATTGGCTATCTGGCGACCACTCGGGACCACCCGACGAATCTTTCTCTTTCGCAAAGCGGATGGAGCGCCCATCGGCGAGCGTCATCACCCACAACTGCGAATAGGGGCGGCCGGGGCCGTCGTTATGGCTGACGGTGTACGCCAGACGCGCGCCGTCGGGCGAGAGCGCGACGCCGCCTGCGGAACGAAGCTTGTACAGGTCGCCGCTCGAGAAAGTGCGCGTTTGCGCATAGATCGAAGGCGCGACCAGGAGTGGCGCGGCGCTGGCAAGAATCAGAAGGCGAGAGATACGCACGTAAGTTCCTTTCCGAAACTGGAGAGTCTATCGCGTGCGGTCGCGTTTGAGCAACCGGTCTACATCGAAAACCACTTCGGGCCGACGTACATGTGATGGCTGACGGTGTCGGGCACGACGAGATACAGGAGCAAACCGACCACGCCGTGCGCCACGCCGAGGAAGTACAGGTTGCGGTAACGCAAGTAGATCCGCGCGCAAATGTAGCCGCCGGCCGCGGTAGCCAGCATAAGAAACCAGTTCGGCAGATGCGCCAGCGAGAAAAACGCCGCGGCGAGCCAGGAAACGGCGTGTGGGTGGCCGGGCAGAAAATCGGAAAAGCGGTTCACGAAATAGCCGTTCAAAATGTACTGCTGAAACAGTCCCCAGAGGCAATACAGCAGGAAGCTGAGGAGCGCTCCTTCGAACGTGACGGCGCGGATGCTGTGCAACGACAGCCCCAGAATGAACAACGCCAGTACCAACAAGGCCAGGAACGACGCAAGGCGAGCTAAAACGCGCGCGGTGAGGCGCCATTTGAATCCCAGCTTCGGGGGAGTTTCGCGGCGATACCATTGTGAGCCGAACATCAGCAGCAGCATCGGCACCCACGCGTATGGATACCGGAAGCGCAGCCACCAGGTGTACACCATGATCAGGACGAACATGCCCACGGCCTCGGCTCCGGCCAGCCAGTTCACCGGTCGCGCGATCGTGGCGGCGGGTTTAGAAGAAAACATGTTTGGTTGCATCGACGAGCGCATGCAGCGCCATGGAAGCGGTTGCGCTTGACGCCCGCTGAAACACTTTGCCGTAAGCAAATCCCGCGATGGTCGCGAGGATCATATAGCGCCAGTTGGGAAGCGCCTGCGGACCATTGTTGAGGTGGGCGCATCCAAAGATTAGCGAAGCCGCTGCGAGCACCGCCGTGGTGGAGCCGAACTTCTGCATGAGCCAGTTTTGGACGAGCGAACGGAACAGGATTTCCTCCGGCAGCGCCGTAGCTACAAAAATCAGGCCGAATGTTTTAGCCAGCCCGGCGGCCGACAGATTTCCTGGCACGTGAAACCACGGAATGAAAACCAGTGCGATTCCCAGGCCTATCAAAATGGGCGCGACGATTGCGAATGCAATCAGGGGATCGATGAAATCCATCACGCGGCTAGGCAGGTTATACTTCATGCCTTTCATGCCGCGAAAGACGAGAAACAAAGCCAGCGCCAGAGTCAGGGCGACGCCATAAGCGACGGTGTGGAGGAAACCCTGCGCATGCTTCGGAATCCACTGGCTGCCCATGTTCAGTTCCACCGGCAGCCAGAGCGCGAGAATTACGATGAGATCGATCCATGTGGCCTCGCCGGCGTCGGCGCCCTGCACGAAGATCAGAACAGTGGGGACCAAGGTATATGCGACAACCAGCAGAGAGAGCGGGAAATTCAGTGCGCCCCAACGCCAGGCGCTGAAGCAGAAGACAGCGATCAGCACGGCGGGCAATACAAACAGCCGCCCGGGACTGCTGCGCAGGCCCTTCTTGAGCACGGCCGGAACCGGTGGCAACAGAAAAAGCAGAATGACGGCGAGAAATGTTACCGGAATCCACGTTCGCACGTTGTGATTATCTCAGGCGGCCCGGGTTTCGAGATGAGTGCGCGTACTCCATCTTTGATGGCCGCTCATTGTTCCGCCGAGAAGCAGTCCGATGCCCGCTCGAAACGTTCCATCGTCATGGGACGAATCTGGTCGTCACGCCACGCCAGACTGGTCCTTGCAATCGATAGGAGTCTGGCAGCGGCGGGCTGCAGCAGCGAACTAGACAAGGGAATCACAACCAGCGTCCTGCGCCTCTTGTTCAGAATGTTGCTAGTGAGCACAATTCACGGGCGGGTCTCACGAATCGCGAAACCAATCGGGCCATAAGAGACCCCGATTAGTCTTCGCCCCGCCGGGGCATCGGTCCAGTGTTCCAGAATGTCATTCTGCAGCGTTGTCATTTTCCGCCCGCGGAACGCTGGAAATTGAGCGGATCCCTGAGGTTTTGCAGTTCGCGGTAATAATAAAGAGGCGCGGGCCGGCGTCCGTTGAACTGCAGCCGCTTCAGAAACTCGATTTCCTCCTGTGTGGCGTCGCCCCTGAGAGAGATGTCCTTGAGGAACTCTTCCAGACCCGGCTGGGTTTCGACAACCGCCTCGGGTTTCTTTTCTACGAACTCAAATCTCTTGACGCGTTCGATGGCCAGCCTGCGGTTCAGCACGACTTCTACGCCAAAGGTTTCGAGATCGATGTTCCATGATTCAATCAGTGGGTCGAGAAATGAGATGCAATTCTCGACCGACACATGGAAGACATCCGTATCCAGAAACTCGAGGACCAACACGCGCATTTGCTCGTAGCTCCGCTTGCTGAGCCGGGCCACCAGGCGGATCCAGTTTTCACTGGCAAGCTCTTCCCTGGCGACTCTTTTTGCCACGTCCAAGAGCTTCTGTGTGACGAGGCGCTCGAGCTCGCCGAAGGGTTCCTTCTCGAAGATGCCGCGTATCTGTTTGCGTTTGCGCAGCTCGCACTTGAGGAGAATCAATTCACGAAAGTCGCGAAATAAGGGCCTTGGCGGCTCGGCGACTTTCTTCCGCAATGCTTCCTTGCGCTGCACGTCCGCCAGCTTCGCAAGTTCACCACTGGGGAGTTTGAGAAATTTGCCGATCTTGTCGTAAATATCGGTCCGGTCAGGGGCGGGCGGGGCCTTTTTTCTGGCCAGCAACTGTGAAATGTAGGATTCCGTCACTTGCGCGGCAGCCGCCAGGTCTTTCTGTTCAAGCCCCAGCTCTTTCAAACGCCGGCTGATCACCAGAGGAACGTCCATTTAGCCTTTACCCTCTTTACTTAACTCAGTAAGATTAATCGCCAAGCCAAATATCGCATATTATTCTTGACAAGTAAACATACTTAACCTATTATAGTTAACGACTGGGCATTCCTGCCCACTCTGCAGATCCTCTGAACTAAGTCAGCCCGATCTGAGTTTTCCCTTCTTAGTCCAACCCCCCAACCTTAGGAGGTTGCATGTTTATTCGCAAGGCATCGTTACTGTTTGGAGTCGCGCTCGTCGCGGCAGTCGTCGCACCGTCGGTCAAGGCCGACCAGTGGGACAAGAAAACTATCATTACCATCAACGAGCCGGTTCAAGTGCCATCCTGCTGCAACCCCGACCATGTAGTCGTTCTGCAGCCTGGGACATACGTTCTTGCGCTGGTGGATTCACTTTCCGACCGGCATATCGTGCGCGTCTTCCAGCAGGATGAGAAGACTGTAGTCACGACCATCCTGGCCATCCCGAACTATCGCTTGAAACCGACCGATAAGACCACGTTTCAGTTCTGGGAGACTCCAGCCGGCCAGCCGCGCGCCATGCGCGCATGGTTTTATCCCGGCGACAATTTTGGCCAGGAATTCGCGTATCACAAGACCAAGTCTGTCGAAATAGCCAAAGTGGCCCATGTGCCCGTTCCGGCCGTCGTGGTTGAGACGGAAGCCGAGCTGAAGAGTGCCCCGGTGGTAGTTGTGGATGAAAAGGGCGATGAAAAGCCCGTAGAGGTCGTGGTGGCCAGGAGTGAGCCGCCGGTGCAGCCAGCCCAAGAGACTCGGGCTGCGGCGCCTGTTTATGAAGCACCCGCTCCGGTAAAGATGCCTGACACCGCCGGCGAGTTTCCGCTGTTCGGACTGATCGGACTAGGTTCAGTCGTCGCCTCCAGGCTTATCTCCCGCCTCTCGAAGCGTGCGTAGATGTCACGGCGCACTTTCCTCAGTTATGATCCGTGCGGCCGGGGTTACCGCCCCGGCCGGCGGTGGGGGAATTGGTGTCTGATTCCATCGATCTCTCTTCTGCTGGTTCCTTCTCACGCCACCGCACAAAATAAGTCTTCGGGCGGCGAGTTCAGAATTTCAACCGACGTCGAGCTGGTCCTACTCGATGTGAGCGTCAAACAAGAAAAAGGCGGATATGTCTCCGGCCTCAGTAAGGACAACTTTCAGATCTATGAAAACGGCACGCCGCAGAAGATCGCGGAATTCGCCAGCGCCGACATACCCGTCGCCGTGGGCCTGGTGTTCGACGACAGCGGTAGCATGCGAAGCAAGCGTCCCGAAGTGGTCACCGCTGGACTCATATTCGTTGGCGCCAGCAATCCGCAGGATCAGATTTTCGTGGTTAACTTCAATGACAAGGTCCGGCGCGGCCTTCCGGAAACCGTTCCTTTCACCGACAACATCAATCTGCTCCGCTCCGCCCTTTCAAGAGACATGGCGGAAGGCCAGACGGCGCTCTACGACGCGATCGCCTTTGCCTTGAAACATCTCGAATTCGGGCGGCGCGAGAAGAAAACGCTCGTGGTCGTGAGCGACGGCGGCGACAACGTTAGCACACACAGCCTCAAAGAGCTGATGGATCTGATTCAGGAGTCGCGCGCGACCATCTATACCGTCGGCATCTTCGAACCCGACGACCCCGATCGCAATCCTCAGGTGCTCGAGCGCATCGCCAGAGTCAGCGGCGGCGAAAGCTTTCTGCCCAAGGGGCTGGACGAGGTTGTTCCCATTTGCCGGCAAATCGCCAAGGACATCCGCAACCGTTACACCATCGGCTACATACCGGATCATGGCAGTAACAAAGCTGTGCTGCGGAAGATCCATGTTGTGGCTACCGCGCCGGATCGCGGGAAACTGGTCGTGCGGACGCGTACCAGCTACCTGCTGCCAGCGCGGAGTGCGCGCTCCAGATCCGCGGCGCCGGTTCAATGAAGGTCCGCATCCCGGCACCTCCGCGGACGCGAACGAGGCCCTATATGAAATCGAAGATTCTATCCAGAACGCAGCGACTGCGAACAATTCCTCCCTTAGCTTATCTTGGGCTCCTGCTCCTGCTCGTGCCTCACACCGCCCGCGCTTATTCCGTGCTCACCCATGAGGCCATGATCGACTCGGTGTGGGATAGCTCAATCCGGGTACTCCTGCTCCAACGATTTCCGAATGCCACGGCGGATGAACTGACTGCGGCGCATGCCTATGCCTACGGCGGGAGCATTATCCAGGACCTGGGCTACTACCCGTTCAGCAGCAAGTTCTTCAGCGACTTGACGCATTACGTCCGAAGCGGCGATTTTGTCCTCAGCCTGATTCGCAATTCTCAAGACCTCAATGAGTACGCGTTCTCGCTCGGGGCGTTAGCTCATTACGCCGCCGACAATAACGGCCACCGCATCGCCACGAACCTAGCGGTTCCTCTGCTCTACCCGAAACTTCGCCTGAAGTTCGGAAACATGATCACGTATGCCGACGATCCTTTTTCCCATCTGAAGACAGAGTTCGGCTTTGATGTGTTTCAGGCCGCGAAAGGCCGATATGCGCCCGATGGATACAAGGGCTTCATCGGTTTTGAGGTCTCAAAACCCGTGCTCGAGCGTGCGTTTGAGGAAACCTATGGCATGAAAATCGAGCACGTATTCGCGAACTTCGACCTGGCCATCGGGTCGTACCGCCGAACGGTCAGCTCGATCCTGCCGGCCATGACCCGGGTCGCCTGGCAAATTAAAAAGCAGGAGATCCGGAAGGATGCTCCCGGCATCACGCGCAAGAAATTCCTCTACAATCTGTCCCGTTCCAGTTATGAAAAGAACTGGGGCACAACTTATCCACAACCGGGACGCCGCTCGCATGTCCTGGCCTTCCTGTTCCGGATCGTGCCCCGGGTCGGCCCGTTTAAGGCGCTGGCCTTTAAGCGATTGACGCCCGCCACTGAAAAGATCTTCATGGCGAGCTTCAACGCTTCAATTGACCGGTATCGGGAGCTGCTTGCCGAACTGAAGGCGGACCGGCCTAGACTGCCGAATCAGAACTTTGATACCGGGGAACTGACAGCAGCGGGCCAATACAAGCTCACCGATGCCGCGTACGCCAAATTGCTCGACAAGCTGGCGGACCACTACGCCGACGTGTCGCCAGAGCTCCGCGGCGACATTCTAGCCTTCTACGGCGATCTCAACGCTCCTATCTCGACTAAGAGCAGTGACAAGGAGTGGGCCAAGGTACTCAAAGAGCTCGATGAATTGAAGGCCGCCGATCTGCACGTCGTGGCGGAGCAGTAATGGCCGGCCGGTGCCGCCGAATTAACTTCAATAGATTAAGCATACTTGCTAAGGATCACGGATTATCCTTGACAACCCCCTTAAGTTAACTGATACTAGTTAACGACTGAGCACTTCTGCCCAATCTGCGGATGATCTGAACTAAGTCTGGTCATCCGGGATTTTTCTCTCACTTAGCCCACCACAACCGAGGAGGTTGACATGTTCGCTCGCATTGTCTCCATCCGCCTCAGGACCAATAGCGTCGCCGAGTTTACGCGCGTGATCGAGAAGGACGCCCTGCCTCTGCTTCACAAGCAAAAAGGCTTCCAGGACGAGATCACCTTCATTAGCCCCGGCGGTGTGGATGCGGTCGCAATCAGCTTGTGGGACGAAAAACAGAATGCGCACAGTTATGGGCGCAAGACCTTTCCGGAGGTGCTAAAGGCGCTGGGTAAGGTGGTCGAGGGGGAGCCTCAGGTCCAAACCTTTGAAGTCTGCAATTCAACGTTTCACAAGATTGCGGCCCCGGTCGGAGTCTGAGGCAAAGGAATGAGGTTTTCATTGCTCGCGAAAACGATGAAGTGGGGCTTGATTGCGGGGTTGCTCCTGGCGGCAATCTCCTGGAACGCCGGGGCGAATTTTCGGCTCCTGCTCGACATGGTGGTTTTGGTGGGCGCGATCATGGTAGTGAGGCAGGCGAGCCTCGCCAAGCAATATTTTTGGGCCGCCGGATTTGTGGGGGCGGCTCTGCTCCTCAATCCCGTCGTACCGGTGCTCACGCCCGCCGGTAACCTGATGCTTCTGCTCTTTCTGGTTGCTTTGTCGCCGATCGTAGTGACCTTCGCCGCGCTGCTCGATGCAAGGATCACGCTCCATCCGACGCCCATCACAGATTCGTATGTGCAAGGCGAAGCACTTCGGCCTACGCGCGAGTGGGCCGTGGTCTAAAGAGACCACCAATTAAGGAAACCCTATGACCGATGCCGTCAAAACAGGAACCATACTCATCGAGCGGGACGCATCCATGCCGCAGTCTTTGCGGCTGGAAGGCAACTCTTTTTCTAGCAGCTGGAGATCGGTCAGCAACCTGGATGTAAACGGCCTGGACACCGCGATCAACAAAGCGGGATGGACGTTCTTCTTCATGGCTGGCGAGATCAAGATAACCGCTTTCGGATTCGACCGGGAACGTGCCATGCGCCGGGCCGTTAACCGGGTGATTACGAATGCCGAATCGCACAAGTGCAATTGTGTCGAAATCACTCGAGTGTCGGCGAAGTCATTTTTCGGCATGCCGTATGTGAACGTCACCGCTCACTCCCGGCATATTCAGGAAAGCCCGGCGTTCGGAAACCGCCGGCAGCAATAGCTATGAGTTCATGCGGAATTTGTGCCAATCGTACTTAGTATCTAGCGTGTTTCACACGGAGAAAATTATGAAATTACAACGGCTTGGAATCGTCTGCCTCAGCGCAGGCGTGTTGTACGGCGGGGAGAGTGCGGCGACGCGCTTGAAGACATCGGCCGAGGTGCTGACGGAAGTCATGTCGGCTCCGGACAGAGGCATTCCCGACGAGCTGCTCGAGAAAGCGCAGTGCGTCGTGATTGTTCCGGGAATCAAAAAGGCTGCTTTTATCGTCGGCGGTAAGTATGGCAAGGGTTTCATCGAATGCCGACGGGCTTCCGGCAAAGGGTGGTCAGCGCCAGCCGCCGTCAAGGTGGAAGGCGGGAGCTTCGGGTTCCAGATCGGCGGCTCGGAAACGGACGCCATCATGCTCGTGATGAATAAACGGGGCGCAGAAAAGCTCCTGTCGAGCAAGTTCACTTTGGGCGCGGACGCGTCGGTGGCCGCCGGACCGGTAGGCCGTACCGCTTCGGCCGACACGGATCTTAAGCTGCAAGCCGAGATCTTGACCTACTCGCGTGCTCGCGGCGTATTTGCAGGCGTGGCCCTCGATGGCGCAACGCTCCGGCCGGATAACGAAACCAACACCGAAATGTATGGTGGCCGCCGAACCAATAAGCAAATCCTCAGGGGCGGCGCGAAGGCCACGGAAGCGGGCACCCAGCTTGCGGCGGATCTGAATCGCTACTCAACCAGAAAAGAATAAGCACCTTTAGCGGCGCTGGCGGCCCATTGAGTTCACGGATTGGGCTTCCAGTGCCATGCGCAGTACACCAGATATCGTGCAGTAAACACAGCGTAAAAGAGGAAACGAGAATGTCAATGTTAGCTTGGATCGTCTTAGGTCTCGTGGCTGGATTTATCGGCAGCAAGCTGATCAATAAGAGTGGAGAGGGCGTGATCCTCGACATCGTGCTTGGCATTGTGGGCGCGCTTGCCGGCGGGTTCGTATTCAACTCTCTCGGGGCTCCCGGCGTCAGCGGGTTGAATCTTTACAGCCTGTTTGTGGCAGTTGTGGGCTCAGTTCTATTGCTGGTGCTCTATCATGCCGTTTTCCGCCGGGCATGAAGAGACCAACCTAGCCAGGCAAATCACAAACCAACCCTAACTGGAGGTTAGACAGCATGAAAATTCGACCACTCTCCGATCGCATCGTGGTGAAGCGGATCGAGGAGCAAGAAACACTACGCAGCGGCATCATTATCCCGGATTCGGCCCAGGAAAAGCCCCAGGAAGCCGAGGTCATCGCCGTCGGGCAAGGCAAGCGTCTAAAGGACGGCAACCTGGTCCCTGTCGATGTCAAAGTCGGCGACCGCATTCTGTTCGGCAAGTATTCCAGCAGCGACATCCGGGTGGATGGCGTCGACTATCTGATCATGCGCGAGGACGAAATTCTGGGCGTAGTGGAGCAGAAACTGGAAGCCGCGAAACAGCCTGTCAAGAAGGCCGGTTAATTCCGAAAACTGAAAAGGGAGTTATCACATGGCAAAACAAATCGTTTATAGCGAGCATTCCCGGCAGGCGATTCTGCGAGGCGTCAACCAGCTGGCGGACGCCGTTAAAGTCACGCTCGGTCCGAAAGGTCGCAACGTCATTCTGGAAAAGAAATTCGGTGGACCGAACATCACCAAAGACGGTGTGACGGTCGCCAAAGAGATCGACCTGAAGGACCCACTGGAGAATATGGGCGCCCAGATGGTTCGTGAGGTGGCGTCGAAGACTTCCGACGTGGCCGGCGATGGCACGACCACCGCTACGATTCTGGCGCAGTCTATTTTCCGCCAGGGCGTCAAAGCCGTTGCCGCGGGTGTGAACCCGATGGCACTGAAGCGTGGCATCGACAAAGCGGTGGAAGTGGCGATCGAAGAAGTCAAGAAACTCTCGAAGCCGGTTACGGGCGACATGATCGCGCAAGTCGGCATGATCTCCGCGAACGGCGATTCGACCATCGGCAACATCATCGCCGATGCCATGAAGAAAGTGGGCAAAGATGGTGTGATCACGGTCGAAGAATCCAAGACCATGGTCACTGAGCTGGTCACGGTGGAGGGCATGCGATTTGATCGCGGATATCTCTCGCCGTACTTCGTCACCGATGCCGAGCGGATGGAGTGTGTGCTCGAGAATCCGTACATCCTGATCCACGAGAAGAAGATCGGCAACATGAAGGACCTGCTGCCCGTTCTTGAGCAGATCGCGCGCGCGGGAAAGCCGCTGCTGGTGATCTCGGAGGACGTGGAAGGCGATGCGCTGGCGGCGCTGGTAGTCAACAAGCTGCGCGGCACGCTGAATGCCTGCGCTGTGAAGGCGCCCGGCTTCGGCGACCGTCGCAAGGCCATGCTCGAGGACATCGGCATTCTGACGGGCGGCAAGACCATCATGGAAGAGACCGGCATGAAGCTCGATGGCGTGCGCCTCGAAGACCTGGGCCGAGCTAAGCGCGTCACCGTGGATAAGGACAACACCACCATCATCGACGGCGCCGGCGATCCGAAGAGCATCCAAGGCCGTATCAAGCAACTGCGCGCGCAGGTCGAAGAGACCACCGCCGATTATGATCGCGAAAAGCTGCAAGAGCGGCTCGCAAAGCTGGCCGGCGGTGTGGCGATCATCAAGGTCGGCGCCGCGACCGAGACCGAGATGAAGGAGAAGAAGGCACGGGTCGAGGATGCCATGCATGCCACGCGCGCCGCGGTCGAGGAAGGCATCGTACCGGGCGGCGGTGTAGCACTGCTGCGGGCTGCGGCCGCGATCGAGAAGCTAGATCTGGCAGGTGAAGAGCAGGTCGGCGTGAATGTTTTGAAGCGCGCCTGCGAGGAACCATTGCGGCAGATCGTGCAAAACGCCGGCATGGAGGGCGCTGTCGTTGTAGGAAAGGTCCGCAGCCATAAGGAAGCCAACTATGGCCTCAATGCGGCGACCGAGCAGTATGAAGACCTGGTCAAGGCCGGCGTGATCGACCCCACCAAAGTGACGCGCACGGCGCTGCTGAATGCCGCTTCGATTGCTTCCCTTATGCTCACGACCGAGGCTATAATTTGCGAAGCTCCGGAGGAGTTGGAGCAGTAGCACGAACCATAAGAGGAGAGTCACAACGATATGAAACGATCGTTGAGAAGGCTAGTGTCCGTGTGTCATCTGCTTGACAACCGCTTGCTCGAATTGCTCCGGCAGAACGTGCTCGTGCGCCGTGTCCACATCATGCTGATGCGTCGCAAACAGATTTTGGTCCGGCTCCCCGATGCTGAGCGATACCGGCTCGCGCAGAGTCGTGGCTTTGCCGCCCTCGGGGGTCTCGTAATAGAGCACGGACTTCAACTCCAAACAGCCGATCTCAAGAGAATTCCAGCTGATGCCGTTCATGGACGGTTGGTCGCCTGTGTACCGCACGACCGCCGCCGGATGGCTGGCTCCGCCGATTAGAACGGCCTCTTGCCGCAGGAACTTAACGCCGGGGTCGGGCGTCACGCACTGCTTGGCGGCTAGCGGATACTCACGAAAGAACCCCAGGTCCGGCGTCCGGCCTGTCGTCACGCCGCCCGATTCCGGCGTCGTGTGAAAGTATGTCACGCCGTGCGTGGACGCATTTCCAAGGCGGGACAGAGTCGAATACGGAATAGCCGAAGGCGGCCGGTATCTGTCTAGCCGGCGCAGTATGTCGCCATTTTTCTTGACGGCGTATAGTTCCCTTTCTTTCAGAATGGCGCCGGCGTCTGAAGTCAGGGTCAGCGCGGATTCCAGCGTGAACGGGACGGGCATGGTGCGGCTGACATAATTCTTGCGATCGGGCTGGATGCCCTGAGCCTTAACGGTTGTCTGTTCATGAATCTTGATCTCCCGGACGACGCCCGCCAGCAACAACAACGCGAAGGCGTAAGTCAACTTTTTCATTGTCTTCTCTCCTTATTCCGAGCAGGTTTTAGGCGCTTCCGCAGGGACGTTATAGGATACCGGAGCACGTGATCGTACACGCCATGCCGCCGAGTATACCTAAGGCCGCTGCGAGCGTGTCCAGGCTTCCATGAAATCTTTGCCGTGATAGCGGATGGTGCGCGCATCGATCACTTCGGCTCCGGGGCGCATGTGAGCGTCCACGCCGAGCGCGTTGCGCGTCGTGTGCTCGATCTGGATGTCGACGGGGCCTTCGATCGTGTAGGGCTTGATCTCGGCGATATGCTGTATCGCGCCGCGGGCGCGTTCGCGGATCAGGTTCCGCGCGGCCTCGGCGGAAAGCGTCTGGCAGGCGTAATTGGAAAAGCCCTCTTTCACCACGGCCAGCTCCGCGTTGGGCACGATGGCGCGCAGGTCATCGGCCGCGGCTTGATCGCCGCTCAGGAAGATCACCGGCGTGTGAAACACCCCCGCGAGCGCGGCGCGCGTTTCAATTTCGCCCACGGGCTTGCCGTTCATGAGCATGGTCTGAATGCCGAGCGAGCTATAGCTGTGGGCCATGATGCCACCCTTGCGGTCGGCGCGCGCGTGCTGGCCGATGAAGCCGATAGCGGCGTAATGGCGCTCGAGCGTCATGCTGACACCCAGGTCACCGATGATGAGTTTCGCCCGCGGGTGGATTGTGAGCGCGGAAAGCGTCTGGCTGCCGTCGTGGCCGTCCCACACGATCACGTCGTCGGCGCCGCCATCGTAGAGGCCGTTCACCGCAGCGTTAATTTCGCCGGTGAGCAGCTGGCGCATTTCCTGGTCTTTGGGATCGGTCTGGTCCTGGCGGCACACGCCGGCCACGCCCTCGGCGTCGGTGATGAGGAAGACGGTCTTGCGCGACTGGGCGGAGGCGGCACATCCGGCCAACAGAAAAATCCACAGGCAGGAGAGATGGCGCCACATCAGACTTCTAATTTCCATGGCTGACGATACTCGCGTTTCAGCAGAGGCCGCGCTTCCGGTTGCGCGGTGGTCTCGCGCTGCGCATCCCAATCCAGACGCAGTTTGCTGCGATACGCCATATTGCCCAGGATGGCGGTGGTGGTGGAGTGGTGGCCAATCTCGATATCGCTGTGCGGGCGCTGCCGCGTCTTGATGCAATCGACGAAGTTCCGCCAGTGGTCGAGCAACGCGTCGTTCGACCTCTGCACCTGCACGGCTTCGAGCGCAGAGTCTTTCTCCGGCACAAGCTGATAACCGGCACGGTCGACGAACAGCGTGCCCTCCGTTCCGTGAAACAGGATGCCGTAGCCGTGCTTGAACATCGACTGCGCGTTGGTTTCGCGATTTTCGTACGTCGCGATCATGCCATGGGGATACTCGTACGTGACTTGCAGGGTGTCGGGCGTTTCGCGGTTGTCCCGCAAGTAAAATTTACCGCCGAATCCGGCGACTGCGGTAGGCTCGATTTCCTGAAACGCCATCTGCACGATGTCGATCAGGTGGATGCCCCAGTCGGTCATCATACCGCCCGCATAGTCCCAGAACCAGCGAAAGTGGGAATACGCTTTGGGGTCGACGCCGAAGCGGTTCTTATTGAACGGACGCTCGGGCGCGGGTCCGAGCCACATGTTCCAATCGAGACCGGCGGGCGGCTGTGCGTCGGGTGGATTGCCGATTCCTTCCGTCGGTTGATGGCCGTAGTTCCAGGTACGCACGAAAGTCACTTTGCCCAACTGGCCGCTTGTTACGATTTCCACGGCCTTCTGAAAGTGCGTTCCTGAGCGCTGCCAAGTGCCCACTTGCACCACGCGGTCGTATTTGCGCGCGGCCTCCACCATCTTGCGGCCTTCGTCGATGGCGACGCAGATCGGCTTCTCGACGTACACGTCCTTGCCGTTCTTGCAAGCCTCAACAGTCATGTAGGCATGCCAGTGATCGGGCGTCGAAATGTTCACGGCGTCGATCGATTTGTCGCGCAGCACATCGCGAAAATCGGTGATGCCCTTCGCTTTGGATCGCGCGTCGGGAGTGCCGTCGGCGCCGCGGCCGCTGATGGCCACGGCTTTTTCCAGATTCGGCTGGTAGACGTCGCAGACGACTGGCACTTCGACGTTCGGCAGCTGAAGCGCATTCTCCATGCTTTCGGTACCCATGCGGCCCATCCCGATGAACGCCACGCGGATGCGGTCGTTGGCGCCGCGCACATTGCCGGTGAAGATGGAGGTAGTCAACGCCGCTCCCGCGGTTTTCAGAAAATCCCGGCGATCGTTCATGTTCATCCTTTCACCACAATATTGACCAGCTTGTCCGGAACCACAATCACGTTGATAACCTGCTTGCCGTTGACGAACGGCTGCACTTTCGGCTCAGCGAGCGCCCGTTCGCGCAGAACTTCCTTCGCCGTGCCGAACGGCATCGAAAGGTGTGCCCGCAGCTTGCCGTTGATCTGTATCACGATCTCTGCCTCGGCATCTTTCGCCAGCGCGGCGTCG
>DATLVQ010000663.1:0-4665 GCA_035577325.1 Bryobacteraceae bacterium
GCAACCCAATTGCGACGCCGAACGCAATCAGGCGCAGTCCTCCGCGCAGCACAAGGTTGAGTACGTCGCGTGGCTGTGCACCCAATGCCATACGGATTCCAATTTCATGCGTTCGCAGGGAGACGGTATACGCCATCACGCTAAAGATACCAGTGATGACGAGTAACAGTCCAATGTCCGCGAACACACTAATCAGTAGGAACGAGAAGCGCGGTTCGGCATACACGCGGGATTTCAAGAGATCCCGCACTGTCCGGTTCTCGAAAATAGCAGCTTCCGGATCGGTCTCCCAGACTTTTCGCCGGATTTGTTCCAAGACACCCGTTGGTTCGCCGGCTGTTCGCACGGTGAGCCCACGCATGTCGGAGCCGGTCACGTTGAAAGGTGCCATGATCTCGGGCAAAGGTCCTTCGCGGATGCTCTTGTTCATTACGTCGGCGACCACGCCCACAATCTCGAAGGAGGAATCTTTGATTGGATCTGGAACGGTCTCGAGGGCCGTGATCCTGATGCTTCGGCCAACGGGATTCTCGGCGCCGAAATATTTCCGCGAGAACGTATCATTGATAACCGCGACTCGCCTCGCTTCGCTTACTTCCGTCTCAGTGAAGGGTCGCCCGCGATTGAAGTGCGACGCCATCACCTTGAAATAATCGGCGGTGGTGAGGTTGATGAGCGCGTTCCATTTTTCCGAGTGGACCTTGCCGGGAATATCAACTGGTCCTATGTGCCCGCCAAATGGCACGGCAGCGGTGACTGGAGCGGCAGCAACCACACCGGGGATTGTGTGGACACGCTCGATCAGTAGACGCAAGAAACCGGATACCTGCCCGGCGGTGCGATAGCGGCCCTCGGGTAACGGGATGACGGTTACAATGGTGCGATCGGGATCGAAGCCAAGATCTACGTTCACAAGCGCGAGGAAGGTGCGCATCAACAGTCCCGCGCCGGTCAAGAGCATTAGTGAAATCGCGACTTCACCGACTACGAGGGCGTTCCGCAAACCGCCGCCACGGAAACCGGATCTGGCTCCCTTTCCGGAATCTTTGAGCGGCTCTGAAAGCTGCGGTCGTGAGGCATGCAGTGCGGGCGCCAGGCCGAAAATAAGCGCGGTCACGATGGACAGCGCGGCGGTAAAGGCGAGCACCGGCGCGTTCAGCTCGATCACGGACTCAGCAGGGAATACGTCCGGGGGAACCAGGGACGGCGTGAGTTTTAATGCGATCCAAGCGAGCAGGCATCCACCTGTTGCGCCCATGAGGGCTAGCAGCAAACTTTCCGCCATGAGTTGGCGTACTAGGCGCCAACTACTGGCACCAAGAGACGCCCGAATCGCCATTTCCTTTTCGCGGCTGGTGGCTCGCGCCAAAAGGAGATTGGCCACATTGCCGCAAGCGATCAAGAGCAGCAAACCCACGGCGGCAACTAGAATCAGGAGCACGTAGCTGAACCGGCCCGCCATTTGTTCAACAAGCGTCAGCACTTGCACGCTGAAGCGCTTGGGATAAACCTCAGGAGAAACGCGGGCCAGACGCCTAAAAATGACATCGAGGTCCGCGGCGGCCTGCCGTGTCGTAATGCCAGGCTTCAAACGGGCCAAGAGAGAGAACTCGTTGCGAAAACGAAGGTCTGCAAAATTCTGAGCAGGGAGCCAAATTTGACTATTTCCAAGGGCAAATCTCGGCGGCATGATGCCGACGAGCGTGTACGGTTTTCCATCGAGAACGAAGGTCTTATTCAGGATATTGGGATCACGGCCAAACTGATTGAGCCAAGTTTTGCTTTCCATCATGAAGACAGGAGGCGCTCCGGGCCGGAAATCGTCTGGCGCGAACGCGCGGCCAACGACTGGCGCCATGCCCAGGAACTGGAATGTGCCGGGTGTGACAAGGCTGGCAGCCAATGTCTCGGCCCGGTCGGCACCGCTGTACCTCTTTCGCGTACCTTCCTCGCCCACTACGCCCTCGAAGACCTGGTTTTGTTTCTGAACTTCGAAAAACTCAGGTTTTGAGTAAGCCTCGCGGCCGCCTGGCTCGCTCTGGGCTAAGTCATGAATTCTGACAACCACGATTCGCTTGGAATCCTTATACGGAAACGGGTCGAGCAAAGTGTTATGAACCACGCTGAAAATGGCGGTGGTGGATCCGATCCCAAGCGCAAGCGTCAGAACAGCCAATAACGTGAAGCTTCGCGCCTTGTTAAGGCTCCGCATAGCGAAACGAAGGTCATGCCACAGGGAGTCCAACATGAACCTCTCCTAACGATCAAATTGCCAGCTATTGAGTCTTCGGGCGGTCTGGCTAAATCAAACCTCTCATTGATGACGGACGAACGTCGCAAATTGTGGCAGGAGATTTGGGGAGAGCATGATCCGTTTCAACCGCGCGGCCAGCACCGGGTCGGAAGCGTCCGATAATGTGCGATGACGCCGTTTTGGTTCGCGATTGTTTTCGAGTGTCCGACGCACACGGAACAAGCCCGATCCGGCCGGCGTCTCATTCATTATGCACGGACGAGGCGTTCTTTCGTCAAAACTTGCGGAGCACCTCAAGATGCCAAGCAGAACGACCATTGCATTCGCGCTGTTGCTTCTGACCAAACCAGGTTGGGCCGCGCAGGAGGATCCATGCTCAACAACTTCGTCCGCCCGCGACGTGCGACTCGTGCTTGCACTGAAAGACGGCCACACTGTTTTCCAAGAGGGCGAGATCGTACCGCTGGTGCTGTCATTCACTTCGCCGACGAAGCATCGTTATTGGGCCGATGTCCGCAATTACGACCGCAGCGGACGGCTCGGAATCGAGTACTACTGCGTCGAGCCGGAGGCCCCTGATCCTCTGGAATCGTACTTCAAGTTTGGCGGCTTCCTGGGCGGTGGCATCGGGAGCACGCGGGAACTCGACGCTACTCCATTCACGGCGGAAGCGGAACTGAACGAATGGCGGAGGCTTGGGCCTGGGCATTATCGGGTTTACGTAATCAGTGAACGGGTCTGGCGAACGCCCGATGCGCGGGAGCAGACATCCTACGGCGCATTTCGGAGGTGGTGCGTTCCAATACTGTGGAGTTTGATGTGCGGCCACCAGACCGTGGCTGGCAAAGCGACCAACTGCGGAGCGCAACACAGACATTGGTCAGTCCATCATCGCCTGAGGATGCGCGCCACGCCGGACGTAGGCTTCGCTTCCTGAACACCAAAGATTCCACACGACAGCTTGCCAGGCTGTTCTGGGGGCTCAACCAGCAACAGCCCACCGGTTGGGACCTCATGTTTGGCCTTTACGGGTCACCTTATCGGCAGCTCGCGATTGATTCGATGCACGTCGAGTTGGCGGCTCCTGACCACGCGATCACGAACGAGTTTCTGGGGGCGCTGGTAAACCTGCAGGTCAGTGCTGATCCTGCATGGGATCCACCCTCCACTGAACCTGTGCACGCCGAAGAGGCACAGGCATTCTGGGATCGGCGGCAGGCGCATACGCAGGAACTGATGAAGACTGAGATACAGACGGTTGTTGCAGCCCTTTCGCGGAAGACTGCCAGCGCCCGCGCGTTGACTCTCAACGGGCTGCTGACGGCTGGCGGAGGGGAGCAGACAACCGCTCAAGCGATCCGCCCGGCCTTGATCGCCGCGTGGACGGATTTGCCGAGCGAGACGCAACGGGACCTGATCCAGTATCGGTGGACGCTCATTGCCGGCCCGGAGATGCTGCCCATTCTGCGCCGCATTGTTGCGGAGCCACCGCCTGTCGCCCGCACCGAACTAGCCATGATGCGTGATGCCGCACTTAAGCACATCTACGAGCTTGATCCTGCGGCAGGTCGCGAAGTGATCCTTCGTGATCTCCAGAACGTGAACGCACAACCAAGTTTGGAGATCATTAAGCTTCTTCCAAAAGAAGATCTCGCCATTGCAGTGAGGCCCGCAGCGGAACGGATTGGCAGCTACAACGCTAGAGAATTGGATTACGAACTGGTCGATCGGTATGCCGATGGCAGCGCTTTGGGAGTCGTGCAGGCTGCGTTCGAGGAGCACATTGGCAAATGGGCATGTGCACCTCAATCGGCGATGCTGCGCTACTTCCTTCGCGTGGCTCCCGAGTACGGAGCAAAAGAAGTTAACGCATCACTGAACGCCAGGAAGGATACCGGCTGCTATAGGTATCAGCTGCAAGGATTGGGGGCTGAACTTCCGAAAGTCCAGCAGCACGCGATTGACGCACTCGATGATCCTGACCCTGACCTCGTTCAGGACGCGGTCCTGGCGCTGGGGCGTCGGGGTGCGTCTGATGCAGAAACGGCTCTGTGGGAGCGCTTGCAACGTTTTCACGAAGAGTGGGCGGGACGCGCAGACCAACTTCGCTCGACGCCTGATTACCAGAGTCCAGGCACGCGCGGGGCGGCGTTGGAACAAGGGCTGGTATTCGCAATCGCTAGGGGCACTAATTGGATTTGTCCGCCCGATAAGCTGGCTCGGCTGGCCGCGCTTGTCTGGACCCAGGGCAACGTCCAGCAGATCGACGGCTGGATTAAACAATGGAAGCAAGGCCCAGCATTGATCAATCCGACTTGGTTCCCCGAAGACAACCCGACATTCGCAATTCTGCAGTACGACGGGCTCACGGAAGACGAGTTGCGAGCGAAGGTGGCGCAGTTGCCGCGCGG
>DATLVQ010000664.1:0-18178 GCA_035577325.1 Bryobacteraceae bacterium
TTCGAGGATTCGACCTGAATCTCGAACCCAACGCCGCCTGCGATGATGTGTGTGGCGCTGATCGTTCCCCCCGCGCACGCTCCTGGCAGCGAGCCGGCTGTCGTGATGCACTGAAGTAATCCGCCATCCATGGCGAAGCCGATGGTATTACCATCAAGCCGCTTGATTTCCAGATAGTGCCAATTGCTATCCGCCGTTCCGACGGCAGGCGTACGCGTGTCGGCAATCGACGAGTTCCGCGTGATGCCGAACCAGGACGTATCGGCGAATAGCTTCTCCAGGCAGACTGAGTTGTTAGGTGAATTGGCCGCGTTCGAGGACGGGCTCCCGAAAACATTTGCCATCACGCACAGTCGTGCTTGAACCGACGAATCGCTGGTTACCGCTTGGAAGATCGTCACCGTATCCCATGTATCGGACATATCCCATTGGTCGCCGCCATTGTTGGCTAGATACAGATATTGGTCCTGGTTGGCGGCGTTGGTCGGGGTCTGAAGTTGCATCACACCAGGATGCCCGGCAATCGCTTGATAGGAATGTAGTGTGCCGCCAGACCCGTTGCTAATGAACTGCCATCCGAGTGCACCGATTTGCCCCGCCGAGGTAGAGCCGCCCATAAACTCGTCCCACTGGCAGGCCATTGTCCTCGAATCAAGAATGCGTACATTCGTAGTCGAGCCACCGGTGTCTGATCCGGAGATACAGTCTCCAACGACATTGATCGTCGCGCGCTGCGGCTGGGAGATCCCATTGCTTTGAGCGGTAGCGTAACCACTGGACGCTTTCATCTCCGCTGGGAACAAATCAATATTCTGCGTCGTACTTACGGACCCCGTAGCCAGCGTACGGCCGATCACTTGCCCGCTCGCGGGGTAAATCGTCGCGCCGGAGTCGCGGCACTTGCCGTTTGTGGTTGGCGAGATGATGACGTAATGTCCCGCCGTAGGCGCGCTGGCGGCGTCGAATGCGCAGCCGGCAACTCCGCCCCAGGTTACAGTCTGAGCTCCCGCTATCCCGCAGTTACTCGTGCAAATCCCGATTGCACCGCCAGTGTCCCCGGTAACCACACCCACAACGGTATTGCCCGATAGTTTAACCAGACCACTTGTGAGAGTGGATGTGTCACCGGTCATCGAAAACGCCGGTTGAGTTGCACCGCTGCAGGTACCGCCTTGGTCTTGAAGCTGGCCGTTTGCACCCCATTTGACGCAATTGCCGGTCGTTGGAGCCGAGACCCCTCTCGTGGGTATGATGGCATCAACACTGTCTATCGCGGTGTGAATTTGGTTTCCTGTCGAGTCATATCCAAGGCCGCCGTTCGTTATGGCCGTAAATCCCGCCGCCGTTGGCATCTTGATGGTGCTGGCGCTGAAATCCTGAAGGAATGCACCCCAGACGTTAGTCTCGCCCAGGCCCGCATACCGCATGTCTGTTCCCGCATCGCTGACCGTGTGAAGCGTTTTGTCCGCGCTGTTCAAATACAGGGTTTCTAGCCCGGCCGCCGGGGTCCCGGGCGCCGGCCCTGTTTGCCCGGTAAGAGAGAACGGTCCGGTGTTGGCGGTGGAAACCACCTTCTTCCACGCGTTGGCGGCATCGCAGAACCAATAGTCCAAATTCGCCGTGTCCAGATAGGTGTTCCGGCCGGCGACGCACCCGCCCGTGGGAGCGCCCGTTCCTGTTTGACCGTTGCCGTCGGCCACACCAGTCCAGGTGTTGGTCGCAGTGCATATGTAAATGTTGCTGCCGGGGTTTGTGGCGGTCTGGAAGAAGAGTTCCCCCAGGGAGCAGACCGCCGGCAAGGCGCTGCCGGTCTTGAGGGGCTTGGTCGTCGACGCACCGGAGAAGTCGACCGATTTTCCCTGCGTCCGAAGATCTACTTTGGTTTGGGCAATCGAAACGGTGACGGCGGATGATAGCATCCAACCCAGCAGCATGACTCGAATGTGCATAATGATCGCGGCCCGGGACAACGAGAAGCCGCCCCGGCCTTTGTTCGATTGTACGAATGCTGTTCACCCTTGAAACTGGTGTCATTGAATCAAGCCGTTGAATCCAAATGCGTAGAGAAGTTCATTACTGATGTGACCGCACCGCGCGGGCTCCTTCTGCGGTTCGCCGCCTGCCATCATGGACGATCCGGTTAACCGCCCGCGTTAACTACGGATTCACCGTTAGTGTAGCGGTCTTCGTTGTGCCGTTATACGTGGCGGATATGGTCACAACCGTCGCGCCTGACACTGGGGATGTGGTGATCGTGAAATAGGGCGACGCCGTGGCGCCAGCCGCGATCGTCACACTGGGAGGCACCCCCACACCCGGATCGCTGCTTGTCAGACCTACGGTAATGCCTCCGGACGGCGCCGGACCGTTTAGGGTCGCCTTGTTCAGAGTTGTGGCAGCACCTCCCGTTACCGTCGCGGGTGAAAGTGTGACGGACGACAGCGCCACCGGTATCACAGTCACGGTCGCTGTCTTGGTGATGCTGTTGTAAGTTCCCGAAATAGTCACAGTATTGGTCGCCGTAACCGGCGATGTGGTAATCGTGAAATACGCTGACGATGTCGCGCCCGCGGCGACCGTCACACTGGGCGGCACCCCCACGCCCGGATCGCTGCTCGTCAGACCCACGGTGATGCCTCCGGACGGCGCGGGTCCGTTCAGGACTACCTTGTTCAAGGTAGAAGACGCACCTCCCACCACGGTAGTGGGGGAGAGTGTTACGGAGGATAACGCCACTGGGATCACGGTCAGCGTCGCGGTCTTCGTCACACCGTTGTACGTGGCTGAGATGGTCACAGTCGTGGTAACCGTCACCAACGACGTGGTAATCGTGAACACCGGCGACGTGGTTGCCCCAGACGCGACCGTCACGCTGGACGGCACTCCGACGCCCGGATCGCTGCTTGTCAGCCCTACGGTAATGCCTCCGGACGGCGCCGGCCCGTTCAAGGTTACCGAGTTCGCCGTGGCGGACACTCCGCCCACTACCGTGGCCGGTGATAGCGTCACCGACAGCAACGCCAGAGGATTCACTGTCAGTATCGCCGTTTTCGTCACGCCGCTATACATCGCGGAAATCGTTACGCTTGTCGTGGCCGCCACCGTCGATGTCGTTATCGTGAACACCGGCGACGTCGTGGCGCCTGCCGCCACCATTACGCTCGGCGGAACTCCAACGCCCGGATCGCTGCTCGTCAGACCCACGGTGATGCCTCCGGATGGAGCGGGACCATTGAGCGTGACCTTGTTCAACGTGGCGGACACACCGCCCACCACCGCGGCCGGCGACAACGTCACGGACACCAACATGACCGGAGTCACAGTCAAAGTCGCCGTCTTCGTGACGCCGTTATACGTCGCGGAGATCGTTACATTCGTCGTTGCCGCTACCGCCGATGTCGTTATCGTGAACACCGGCGACACGGTAGCGCCCGCCGCTACTGTCACACTGGACGGCACTCCCACGCCGGGATCGCCGCTTGTCAACCCCACGCTGATGCCTCCGGACGGCGCCGGACCGTTCAGCGTTAATTTGTTCAATGTAGAAGAGACACCGCCCACTAAGGTGCTGGGCGACAGCGTCAACAACGACAAGGCCACGGGGTTCACCGTCAATGTGGCTGTCTTCGTCGCGCCGTTATACGAAGCGGATATAGTTACCTGTGCCGTGGCCGTCACCGCTGAGGTCGTGATAGTGAACACCGCTGACACTGTTGTGCCGGCGACGACCGTCACGCTGGGCGGCACCCCCACTCCGGGATCGCTGCTCGTCAGGGTCACGACTGCGTCCCCGGAGGGCGCAGGACTGTTCAGCGTTACCTTGTTCAACGTGCTTGATACGCCGCCTATCAGCGATGCAGGCGATAGAGTGACCGAAAGGACTGCTATCGGATTTACCGTAAGGTTCGCAGTTTTCGTTAGACCGTTATAAGTGGCGGATATGGTTACAGTCTTTACGGTGGATACCAGCGACGTCGTAATGGTGAATACCGGCGACACCGTGGCGCCCGCGGGGACCGTCACGCTGGCTGGAACTCCTACGCCAGGATCGCTGCTGGACAGGCTCACTACCGTGTCCGCCGGGGCCGGACCGCTCATCGTCACCTTGTTCAATGTGGTGGAGACGCCGCCGACCACCGATGTGGGCGACAGAATAACCGAAGCCACATTCAAGGGGTTGAGGGTTAGCCCCGCCGTCTTCCTGGCGCCGTTGTAAGTGGCTGTGAACGTCACCTGCGTTGCCACCAAAACAGCAGTAGTGCCGATGGGAAAATTTGCCCCGAAGGTTCCCTCGGGAACCGAAACACTCGCCGGGACGGAGGCGGCGGCATTATTGCTTGACAAACCGACTACGATCCCTCCTTGCGGCGCTTTGTCGTTGAGAAAAACGGATCCCGTAGCCGGCGCTCCGCCAATCACGGACGCCGGAGAGACCGCTACGCTGTTCAACAGGGCCGTTACCACAAGCGTATTCGTCAGCGTCGACGTTCCGAACGTCGCCGTGATGAATACCGGCGTATCGGCCGTGACCTGGTTCGTGTTGACGGCGAACGATGCCGACTGCTGGCCGGCCGGGATAATGACGGTGGGCTGCACTGTCGCAACCGTAGTCTGGCTGCTCTTCAAAGCGATGGTGAGGTCGCTTCCCGCGACGCTGGCTAGGGTAATGGTTGCCGTCGATGGGTTGCCGCCGATCAGATGTTGCGGGACGATGGCGAGCGAGTTCTGAGGGGCCGTTACCGCCGGGACTCCGGCAGGAAATGGGCGGTAGAGGGGATCGCCCATGTTTATATTCGTCCACTTCATCCACCGGGTGTTCCGCATGACGGCGTCGCCGACATTCGCACCCTCGAACAGATTCCGCAAGAGACCATCGGGGTGTACCAGGCCAATGGTAGTCGACTCCGAAACGGTGCCGCTGGTGATCGTTATGCCCCGCATAAGCGCATTGGCCGACCAGTTGGTTCCGCCTCGAGGATCATAGGCCGACGCGCTGTCCATATGGAAACCGATCGCTCCCGGGTTCCAGCTGAATGCGTCGTTGTAATGGTTCAGACTATACAACCCTGAATAGAAAACCGCATTGTCACACCGTAGAGGAGCGGGACTCGTTCCGAATTCCGCGGTGTTGAAATCCTGTGTTACGGGAAGCCCGGCCTCTCTGGCGAAGCTGGCGGACTGGCGGAGATCCCAATCGAAGAGCCCGCCTCCATAGTCGAATGTCGCGGCTGAGAATTGCTCGTCAATACAAACCTGGCCCGAAATACCGGCGCTTTCGGCGAGGAGAGCTTTATCCACGAGGCCTTTTGCCAAAGCCGCCGTGGCCGCGTCCAGTCGCCAGACCAAAAAAATCGGGATTGCGTTTTGGCTTCGAAATGCCGCGAACGATTGAAACGGCGTGTAAACGTTGCCTTCACTTTGGGAGTCTGCGTAATAGGGGTGCGGCAACGGCGGAATGCCGTACTGGCCGGGCGGTGTGTATGTATCGAAGGGATCGGCCACATATTGGTCCGATGCATATGTGGCGTTGTCCGGGGCGATCACCTTGTAAGGAGTCTGGTAGGCAAAAACAATATAGAGGATATTCGCGTACCCGATGGCATTCACGCAGTTCGCGACAGGGTTGCGCACGGTGGAAATGAAGTCGGTCCAACTTAAGACTGTCGTTGACGGAGGCCTGATCGCACATAGGTTGGCCGCCGGGATCCCGCGTTTTGCGGCGTAGTAATTGGCCACGTCAATCGAATCGGAGTTTGCCGAGTTGTAAACAACCAGTACGTTCTGGGCGAGGGCGGCACCTTGAGCTGGGTATAGAAACGGTCCAAGCAGCAGCGCCGCGAGGCAAATAGCGGCCACCGCGCCGCGCGAGGCGAGGATGACTAAGGATTGCCGAAGTTGGTCGTGACGCATGAGTACGACCTCCATGTGGCCGTGTTTGGCGCGAGTCGTGCAAGTATTGTACAGTCTGACTGAAAGCAACACCAGAGCCGTGGGAGATAAGCAATCCAATGACCGCGCTTTTCTCCCACGATATAAGAGAGCTACCTAGATTTGAAGACTTTTTGACAATCTTTTGCATAATTTGAGACGCCGTGCGGTTGTTGTACCGCATGATTTCAACCGCCGACACGCCGGCGAGTCTGGTCTTTGAGTTACGCAACCCAATTCGCCAGCTGGCAGCAGACGCCGTCGCGAGTTAGACTGAAACTTTGGAATGGGAAAAGGCATTGGTAATTTCAAGAATGATTAAATCAAGACGACTCAGGGCGGCAGGCGTGATTCTGGCGATCACGGCTCTTGTGCTCGGGGGATGCACGCGCGGCCCTAAAGATGTCCGGTATCTGGAAAGCGGCAAGAAATTCCTCGCGCAGAAGGACTATCCGCGCGCGGCGTTGCAATTCAGAAACGCCATTCAAGCCAATCCACGAAATGCCGAAGCCCAATACCAGCTTGGTTTGGCTGAAATTGCCAGAGGTAATCAAACGGCGGCCTACGGAGCTCTCTCTAACGCCCTGGTCCTCAATCCTAAACACATGGACGCCCAGCTCAGAATGGCGGAGCTGTTGGCTTCGAGTGGAGCGGAGTCGGAAGTCAGGGAGGCCAAGGAACACGCGCAAGCGGTCCTCAATGCATCGCCCAATAATCCGGACGCCCTGGACGCTATGGCGTTAGCCGAGCTGAGGTTGGGAAAGCGGGAGGAAGGTATAGAACTTCTGGAACGCGCCGCCAGTAAGGCTCCCGAGCACCTGAAAACAGCTGTTGAGCTAGCAATGGTAAAGATGGGCGAGAAGGACAACGCCGGCGCCGAACGGTTATTGCAACAGGCCGCGGAGAAATCGCCTGGATCACTCGAAGTGCAGCTGGTACTTGGCTCGTTTCATCTGATGCTGGGGAAAAATCGCGAGGGTGAGCGCGAGTTGCGTCAGGTTCTCGATAAAGATCCCAACAGTACGATTGCCCTGCTCGACTTGGCCACTATGTTCAGTGCTGAAGGACGAAAGGACCAGGCAGAGGAAATGTACCGGCGGATCGCGATGGGTCCGGCGAACACATACCGGTCGATGTACGGCACTTATCTCCTGCGCATCGGCAAACAAAAGGAAGCCCTGGCGGAATTGGAGCGCCTATCCAAACTAGACCCGCGAGACGTTAACTCCAGGACCCGCCTGGTTGCCGCGTACGTAGCTACATCACGGGTGGCAGACGCTCAAAGGGTGCTGACCGAAGTATTGAACAAGAACCCGAAAGACACGGCGGCGCTGTTGCAAAGAGCCGAGCTCCGTATGATGATCGGAATGATAGCGGACGCCCGCAAGGATCTACAGGGAGTCCTGCATTACAGTCCGGATTCCGCTACCGCGCACTTTTTGATGGCAAGCGTAGAGCGCGTCGACGGCAATCTCCTGAAGCAGCGTCAGGAGCTCAACGAAACGCTTCGATTGGAACCGAGATTTTTTGGCGCTCGTATTTCGCTCGCACAGTTGTATCTTGCCACCGCCGATGGCCAGAGCGCGCTTGACTTGATGGAGCATACCCCGCCCGACCAGAGATCCGCGATGAAATTCACCGAATACCGCAACTGGGCCCTGCTCGCAACCGGTGATCTGAAGACGTTGCAGAAGGAAATCGACGAGGGCTTGGCCAAAGAGCGCACAAGGGATCTGCTCATGCAGGATGCTTTGCTCAGGTTTCGTCAGGGCAACCACGCAGCGGGGCGATCGCTCTTAGCTGAAGTCCTGAGGAAGAATCCTGAAGACCTTGGGGCGGTCGACGTCCTGATTCGCAGCTACGTGGTCCAAAAGGAACTCCCGGCGGCCATCGAAAAGGTGCGCGGCCTTGCCGCCGGTCATCCCAAGTCTGCTCCGCTGCGCTACCGGCTCGGGCTGTTGCTGGGGGCTGCCGGCCGGGCTGACGACGCTCGCGAGGCGTTCACTGCGGCTCTGGTGGCCAACCCACAGTACACTCCGCCCCGCCTGGCTTTAGCGGTCATGGACCGCAATCAAGGCAAATCCGATGCTGCACGACAGGAGCTCGACAAGCTGCTGTCCTCCAAAACTGGCGAGTTTCCGGCCAGGATGGAACTCGGTTTCATCGAGGCTAAGGCGGGTAATTATCCGAATGCGATCGCACAATGGCGCAAGGTTGTGGAAGCCCAACCGAAGAATGTCGTGGCCCTCAACAATCTGGCGTACCTGCTGGCCGACCACGACGGCAAACCCGACGAGGCGTTGAAATACGCTCAGACCGCAAAGGAGTTAGCACCGAACGATGTCACCGTGGAGGGAACGCTGGGTTGGGTTTTCTACCAAAAGGGCCTGTACAGCCTGGCTGTACAGCATCTGCAGGAGGCGGTCAACCGCGAGGGTAAGAAAGTGACCGACGGCACCGCCATACGCCGCTACCACTTGGCAATGGCCTATCACCAGATGGGCGACCAAGGCAAAGCGGCTGCGACACTTAATTCCGCTGTCAAACTGGATTCAACCCTTCCCGAGGCCCAAATGGCGACGCGGACGCTACAGCAGAAGTGATTTGGAATGAAAGGCTAATTGTTTTCCCTTAATCCCGAATCGTTAGAACTGACGATCCCTGCCTGGTAGACAGTAACCTGAAAATAAATAACTTAGTATGTAAACGCCTTTGGTGACCCGCGTGCAACGCAGCTTTGAGGGAGTACCCAAAAGTTAACTGGTCTGGTGCAAGCTCGGGGACCGGGAAGGCTATGTTTTTGAGGTGTACTCAATCGTGCCACTTGGAGGAAGCTTTCTATGACGAAAAGTTTTAACACGCTGGTAGTCTTGCTACTGGCGCTTTCTGTTTCGGCCTTCGGGCAATTGCTCGATCCCGCAACACTACACATTGGAACCGGCGTAGGCACGGCCTGCGTGGCCGGGTGCCCGAATGTTGTCAACAACGAAGTGACGGCAACCGGTGGTACCTTTGACATCTTTCAGGAATCTAACCAACCGGACGTCCTGACCAACGAGTTGCTGTTGATCGCGGCCGTGCCTAACACCGCCAGCGGTACGGTAACTGTCGGCTCCGTCGCATCGGCTAGCGAATTCGACCCGTACACGGCCGCTGCCGGAACCCCTGAAACCATCAGCGCAGGCCAGACACCGGTCCAGTACGGGAACGTGAACCCGGCCAGTTTCAATCCGGTGACGATGACGAACTCGGATGTCTTCACACTGCTCGGCCCGCAGATCAGCAGTGCCGATAATTCCGAATCGTTCACTAACTTCAACTCGGCTTATGCGGCTGAAGTGGCTGCCGGCACGCCCGGGTTTTCGGGTGTGCCTTCGAGCTATGCAATCTATGTGTGGTCGATCAGCACGACGGCGTTCAGCGGTAATTCGGCCATGAATATCACCAGCACGCTTCCCGTCGGGACCTTCCTCACCGCCTTTGGCGAAAGCAGCAGCCACATCTTTAGCACTCAATTCACCAACACCGGGCTGGTCACCAGCGGTGGAACCACTGGAAGTACCTCGGGCCAGACCACCGGAAGCACTTCAGGCCAGACCACCGGCGGCAACGTTCCTGAGCCGGGCTCCCTGATCCTTCTCGGTTCGGTCTTGTTCGTATCGTTCACTCTGTCGCGGAAGAAGCTTATTCGTTCGTAAGCCAATTTCTTCTCCAAGTAGCCGAGACCCCCGTATCCGCAAGGATGCGGGGGTTTTTGCATTTCTGGAGGATTTCGCCACTGCAGCCTCGGCGGAATTCCCAAGCCGCATGTGGAAACAGAAGTGCTACATTTGTTGCAATCGGAATTGAGCGCCGTGCCGGCAAGGTTATTCAACATCATTCACAGCGATGCGGTGAAACGCTACGCCATCAGCGCTTTTCTTCTCTTCCATCTTTTGGTGATCGGGTCGTGGTCGCTTCCACCCAGTACGCGCTTGGACGCCTTCATCCGGAATGCTGTTGCCCCGTATGCCTGGCGGTCCGGTTTGGCGCAGTCATGGGACATGTTTGCACCCAACCCGCTGCACGCCAACACCTATATCGAGGCTGAGATCACGTATCGCAACGGACAGGTCCGCACGTGGACGTTTCCTCAGATGCAGGAACTCGGGTACGCCGAGCGCTACGCCAAGGAAAGGTATAGGAAATTCGCCAATGACCGGTTGCGGCTCGATGAGTACGCGGTGCTATGGCCGGACGCCGCCCGCTACATCGCGCGCCTGAACGGAGATGCATCGAATCCGCCGCGGACGGTAAACCTTCTCCGCTACTGGTCCCTGATCTCTCCACCGCCACCTCCCGGCGAGGAGGAGCAAACTCCACACTGGGAGCGTCATTTGTTCTTCACCTACACCGTGAAGCCGGGTGATCTCTCGTGAGCCCGCGATCGCTGGTCAATGCCTGGGACACGTTTTTTTTCAGCCCGCAATCGCCCACGCCTGTAGCTTTGTACCGAATTTTTTACGGGCTCCTTGTCGTAACCACGCTCGGACTGCTGCATGGAGACTGGCTTACCTGGTATGGCGTCAACGCATTCATGCGCATCGAAACCATGCACAAGGTAGAGCCGGGCATCCGGCTCAATCTGTTCCTGGTCATACCGCAAAATGACACCTGGGTGCTGGTGTTCTTTTGGGTGTTCCTGATGTTTGCCGTGTTCCTGACCGTCGGATTCTTGAGCCGGTTCAGCAGCATCGCCGTCTTTTTGTGCCTGCTTTCCATTCACCAGCGGAACCTCTTCATTTTGCATAGCGGAGACACACTCCTACGGGCCACCGGGTTCTTTCTCATGTTCGCTCCAGCCGGCGCTGCGATTTCGGTGGACCGTCTCTGGCGCCTCCGGCGCGGCAAAGAAGGTCTCGCTATCCAGCCGCGGAGCCCGTGGGCGCAACGGATGATCCAGATCCAGATGTCACTCGCGTACCTGTCCACGTTCCTCTGGAAAATGCGCGGATCGGAGTGGCTGAATGGGACGGCCCTCTATTACACCACCCGGTTAGCGGAATTCCAGCGCTTCCCCATGCCCGCGTTGGAAAACGGGGTCATACTGCGGCTGGCAACGTGGTCCGCGCTGTTTGTCGAGTTTGCGGCTGGCGTGCTGGTCTGGATTCGAAAGCTGCGTTATTGGGTGCTGTTGCTGGGTCTGTGCCTCCACCTCTTTATCGAATACTCGATGAATGTGCCTCTGTTCCAGTGGGTAATCATGGCGACTTACGTATGCTTCATCGATCCGGCCGACCTGAGCCGTGCATGGGCGTGGGTGCGGCGGCGGCTCGGTGGGAGCGTCGTAGAAGTGCTGTACGACCCCAGCCGGGACGGGGCGGCCGGGCTGGCCAATGTTCTCCGGGCGCTGGATGTGTTCGGGCGCCTGAATGTGACTGAACGGAAGACCAACGGAGCGTCGGCGCCGTGGGTAGACCTTTCTGAGGCCCAAGCGCACACGAGGTTCACCGTTCGGGCAAATGGCTCAGTCTATGAAGGCTTCACGAGCCTGCTCATGATTTCGCGTCTGGTACCCCTGTTGTGGCCGTTGGCGCCGCTCTCGTTCCTGTCCGGCCGATGCCGGCCCTCTCTGAAGGCTGCAAAAGCGACTAAATAGCGGAGTTCGATGCGGAAGGCCCCGCCTGTTGCGGGTCGGGCCTTCTGCTTGTTCTCGTATCTACTTCGTCAGGGTGACTGTGACCGGGCTGGCATTTCCGGCGTTGCCGGCGGCATCCCAGGCCGTGGCGGTGATCGTGTGGGTCCCTGTCGCGGACTTCCGGGTATTCCAGCTACACGTATAAGGCGCGAGTGTATCGTTGCACAACTGTATGTTGTCCAGGTAGATCGAAACACGGGCTACACCCACGTTATCGGTGGCCGAGACCGTGATGCCCACGTTGCGCGAGACCGGAGATCCACTCACCGGTTGAGTGATGACCACAACGGGCGGCGTCGTATCCAGGACCGTCGCCTGAGTCGGGTTGTTCACCATTACGCTCACCGAAGCGCTACCGACATTATTGGCTGCGTCATAGGCTTTTATCGTGAGCGTGTGCGAACCATTCGGCTTGGCAGTGCTGTTCCATGAGAAAGAGAAAGGCGAAGCAGTGGCGGTCGCCACAGCCGCGCCGTCCACATCGAGTTCAATCTTCGTGACGCCGACATTGTCGGTGGCGGTCCCCTGCACCGAAATCGTGCCCGCCACGGTCGCGCCGGAAGTCGGAGCGCTAATGTTGACCGTGGGCGGCGTGGTGTCCGGCAGGGCGTTGCTGACGTTAACCATCACCACCGCCGAGCCCACATTATTGGCGGCGTCGTAGGCTTTAACGGCCAGAGAGTGCGAGCTATTGGAAGCCGTAGTGCTGTTCCAGGAAAAAGAAAAAGGCGAGGAAGAGGCGGTCCCGACAGCTGTGCCGTCCACATCCAGCTCGATCTTCATGACGCCGACATTGTCGGTGGCCGTCCCCTGCACTGAAACCGTTCCAACCACCGTCGCAGTGGGCGAGGGTGCGCTTATGTTGACTGTCGGCGGAGTGGTGTCGGCCGTGGAAATCAGGCTCTTGGCCGCAAGTACCGCTTTGTAGGCGTTGACGCGACCCCAGCCGAAGTATTGGTCGTAGCCTGGCGTCCCCAGATCATCGGAATTCTGCTCCAGCAGGGAAACCAACTGTGACGCCGTCAGCGACGGATTCGCGGAAAGCGCCAGCGCGCCTACCGCAGCCGCAATCGGTGTTGCTAACGAGGTCCCATAACAAGACCAGTAGCCCCCGCCTTTTTCCGTTGTGAGAATGGAGTCGCCCGGCGCCGAAAGGTCGATCCATGTCCCGTAGTCGGAAAAGCTCGCCAGGGTATCGGTGGGCTCGGTCGCGCTAATTGCCAGGACGTTGTTGCAGGCCGCTGGATAAACCGGCGTTGAAGTGCCGCTGTTCCCCGCGGCCGCGAAGATCACTGCCCCTTTGCTCCAGGCATAATCCACCGCGCTCTGCAGCGTGCTCGATGCCGTGGGGCCGGCGATACTGATGCTGATGATGCGGGCGCCATGATCCGCCGCGTAATTGATGGCACTCGCAATATTGGAGTAGCTCGCATAATTAGTCGAGTCCAGCACGACCAATGGCAGTACAGTGTTGTTCCAGCCCACACCAGCCACTCCCGTGAGGTTGTTGGTCACCGCGGCGGCCGCGCCCGATACGGCCGTTCCATGCCCGCCTAGAGCGCCATTGTCGGCCGTGTTAGAAGTTCCCGTCACGAAGTTCCAGCCGGGCAGCAGCTTGGGCGCCAGATCGGGATGCGTGGGATCCGCGCCCGAATCCAAGATGGCGATCGGTATGGTCGCCGAACCTGTGGTAAGCCCCCAAGCGCTCGCCGCCTGGATCTTGCCGAGATGCCACTGCTGCGAAAAGTCGGGGTCGTTAGGGGTCGCCATCCCGTGGGCGACAAAATCCCGCTCGATAAATGTGAACCGGCCCGAGCTCTCGAGCGCCTTCGTCACGGCATCCAGGGCCTGTTCGGGAACCTCCAGAACCGCAACGCCGATCTGGTCGATTCTGTGATGTACTCTCGCCCCGGCCCTCGCCAGAGCCTGTTCTGCCGCCGACGCATCGACGCCCGGCGTGGTTTGAACCAGTAGCCGGCCGGGGACATGTTCATTCAAGGGCTTCTGCGCCCAGCTTCCAACGGCGGTAACGAACCATAATGCTATGAAACAAAACAGGTTGCGTCGTTTCGTCATAGGACTCTCCCGACTCAGTGAACGATCACCAACGAATGAACACTACTAAAATCGGCTGATTCCGACTTGAACTTTACCACCTCTGCGTGAAGCCGAAAATCCAGCAAAGGTTAAGTGATTTTTGTTTGTTTTTGTTAGGGTTATCAGGAATCCGGCGACATTCTCCGATTGGTGGTGTTATCGGAGTAAGCTGCGTGTTTAGGGCCCCGCGAGCCTACACCGGCGTGCCGGGGCGATCGCGCAGGTATCCGCGGGGAGGCTCAGGGCGGTAGAACGAGGACTCGCGGCGTGCAAAAAACATGCGGAGGGGCGCCCATGGCCTTCACGGCCGAAGGACCGCTGGGACAATGTTCCTGAAGGCATCCCTCAGAAACCCTGGGGCTAGACGCCCTCAGTTCACGGTGAACTCGTCGATGATATCGTCGGAACTGTTGTAGCCGCCGGCGGTCAGATACTCGTGGGCCCCCAGATCGAAATTTGAAGCTGCGGTCCAGTTGGGCGCGGGCTTGGTGTACGGCGAGGATTTCACCGGCACGCCGTTCAAGTAAAGCTTCACCCCGCTGCTGTCCCACGCAAGCGCCACTTTCAACACAACGCCGCTGCCGTATAACGTGTCCTCCGTACCTTTGGGCACGTAGTAGGACTGCACGGAACCGGCAACAACGTAGGTGAACAGCAGGTAGGGTACGGTTCCAACATTCGCAGTTTGCGTGAGAAAGTAGAATAGATGGTTGTTGCTGCCATCGCGCACATCGAATGCGAAACGGGGCGCCGGCGCGACCGATTGGCGCTGCGCAAAACTGTATCGGGACTTCAGATAGAACGAAATCTGGCCTTGATTCACGTTGAAAATATTCCCGACCGTGGCGCTCGTGAATTTGTAGTAAGCATTGTTCGTGTTGGTGCAACAGTTCGCGAAGTAAACTCCGTTGCCGGTTTGTGCGGCACTGAAATGCACTGAACCGGTACCGTTGACGACAACTTTTCCCGTAAATCCGGCCGGCGCAATGCCTGGCGTCACGATCGATCCATTCGTAACTCCGGTCACTTCACTGGCATCGGCATGTATTTGCAGCACCGGCTGCGTGCCCGCGCTGCTGCTATTGCTTACATTCACACCGACCGATGCCGAGCTGGCATTGCCCGCGGCATCGTAGGCCTTCACCATAAGGGTGTGGGAGCCGTTGGCCTTGGTAGTACTATTCCACGAGAAGCTGAACGTGGCGGATGTCCCGGCAGTGTACAGGCTGCCGTCCACGTACAATTCCACCTTCGTCACCCCCACGTTGTCGGAAGCCGTGCCGGTCACCGGAACGGTTCCCGAAACCGTGGCTCCGGCCAGCGGAGAACCGATGGCGACAGCCGGCGGTATGGTGTCGGAATTCTTCACGTTTACGCTTACGGAAGCCGAACCGGCATTGCCGGCGGCATCATAGGCCTTCACCATAAGAGTGTGGAGGCCGTTGGCCTTGGTGATGCTGTTCCACGAAAAACTGAATGCCGGCAATGTTCCGGTAGCGTACAGTCCGCCATCCACGTACAACTGCACTCTCGTCACGCCCACATTGTCCGAGGCTGTGCCTGTAACGAGCGCAATTCCCAAGACCGTGGCGCCGGATAATGGAGAGACGATTGTCACGACCGGAGGCGTGGTGTCCGCGTTGTTTACGTTCACGATTACGGACGCCGAACCGGTATTGCCGGCGGCATCATAGGCCTTCACCATCAGAGTATGGGAGCCGTTGGCTTTAGTGGTGCTGCTCCACGTGAAGCTGAATGTGGAGGAATTGCCGGTAGCGTATAAGCTACCGTCCACGTAAAATTCCACCTTCGTCACGCCCACATTGTCCGAAGAGGCGCCAGTAACCTGGATGGTCCCGGAAACCGTGGCGCCGGACATGGGGGAGCTGATGGAGTCAGTAGGCGGGGTGGTGTCTGGAGTAATACCTTTTGCGGCGGCCACCGCTTTATACGCGTTTACCCTGCCCCAGCCGAAGTATTGGTCGTAGCCTGGCGTCCCCAGATCATCGGAATTCTGCTCCAGCAGGGAAACCAACTGTGACGCCGTCAGCGACGGATTCGCGGAAAGCGCCAGCGCACCTACCGCAGCCGCAATCGGTGTGGCTAACGAGGTCCCATAACAAGACCAGTAGCCCCCGCCTTTTTCCGTTGTGAGAATGGAGGCGCCCGGCGCCGAAAGAGCGATCCACGAGCCGTAGTCGGAGAAGCTCGCAAGAGTGTCGGTAGGCTCTGTCGCGCTGATCCCTAGGACGTGGTTGCAAGCGGCCGGGTAAACTGGCGTGGAAGCGCCGCTGTTTCCCGCAGCCGCGAAGATCACGGCCCCTTTGCTCCAGGCATAATCCACGGCGCTTTGCAGCGTGCTCGATGCCGTGGGGCCGGCAATACTGATGCTGATGATGCGGGCGCCATGATCCGCCGCGTAATTGATGGCACTCGCAATATTGGAGTAGCTCGCAGAATTAGCTGAGTTCAGCACGACCAATGGCAGTACAGTGTTGTTCCAGCCCACACCGGCCACTCCCGTGAGGTTGTTGGTTACCGCGGCGGCCGCGCCCGATACGGCTGTTCCGTGCCCGCCTAGAGCGCCATTGTCGGCCGTGTTAGAAGTTCCCGTCACAAAGTTCCAACCGGCCAGGAGCTTGGGCGCCAGATCCGGATGCGTGGGGTCCGCGCCCGAATCCAGAATGGCAATGGGTACGGTCGCCAAACCTGTGGTGATGCCCCAGGCGTTGGGCGCCTGGATCTTGCCGAGATGCCACTGCTGCGAAAAGTCGGGGTCGTTTGGCGTTGCCATCCCATGGGCAACAAAATCGCGCTCGACAAATGTGAACTGGCCCGAGCGCTCCAGAGCCTTGGTCACTGCATCCAGGGCCTGCTCGGGAACCTCCAGAACCGAAACGCCGATCTGGTCGATCTTGTGGTGTGTCCGAGCGCCCGCCAGCGCGATTACGAGCCGCCCGACAGACTCATCTACTCCTGGCGCAGTCCGGACAAGCAGGCGACCGGCCACATGCTCGGCAGATGGATTCTGCGCGAATGTGGTGCCGACAGCGACCAAACCTAACAGTGTGACACCGAAGACTCTGGTAAGCGTCTTCAAAACGGAATCCCCCCTGTCAAATTTTGTCGAGCTAATCGCAACCGTGCGTTTCTGTGAAGCACAAGGTTGATGAAGCAATGATCTAAATATCCGTCTTCTTGTTGGTTAAGAGTTCAACCCAAACTCAAAATGCTGACATGCCGTGCGCGACGGCAGTCCCGCCGTCTACGCAAAAGCAAAAAACATGAATCCGCGAGAAGCAGTCGGTGTTCCAAAAGACACGATTTTCATAACATGCACAAATTAAATGATTTACCTAAAGCGTGGTATGTATGGACGGGTTCGTGGCAGTGTCGGAACGTACCCTTGCCGCGTAATTCTCACCGAGTTGGTTCCAAAAATTACACTCGCCGAGTGCGCGATGTAACAATTCAGGCTAATGCCTTCCTGATGAACGAGGTCAGTAGAGAACTATGATCAGAACGTAACGAGGACTGAGCGACTCAGTTTTGCTCTCCGAAGCACCGCTGGAGCCTCGGAATCAAGGCCGCGGCAAACGCCGTACCCTCGGCCGGCGCAGACGGAACATCGGGGAGAATGACCCTGACTAGAGAGCCAGAAGTCCGGCCATCAAACAGGGCATCTTTCGCGAGCAGAATCTTGCCCATATATTCGCTGGCGATGATCCGGCGTCGAGACTGATACCAATAGAACACCAGCATGCGCCGCCCGGTGTTTTGGATGGAGTACTGGTTGATCTCTACCTGCCCGCCCCTGACCGGAACAATCGCGGAACCATGTTTCCAGATTTCCCAGCCCGACCCAGGCAGGCAGTGTTTCGGAGAGTGCATACTCTCACCAGCGCGTTGTTGCGCATAATAGGCGATGAATAGATCCAGCTTGGTTCCGCCTTTGTCATACAACCGGGACAGGTAGCTCGTGAGTTGCAACCTGCCCAGAACACCTGTGCTCAGCGGTTCGTCGCCAGTCATGGTCCAGCCCTCGATCTGTTTGTCGATGGTATCGAGAGGCTCTGCCAAAGCGTCTGGCTTGCGCCGTTCGCTCAGCGCATAGCCAGCCATAGTCGCGGACAGCAACAAAACTGTCGCGACGTATCCCAAGGACAGTTTTCTCACGCGTTTCTCCCGGCAGGCCCGTATGTCAGCCGATCCAGCCCCTTGGCGATTCCGTACAAGATCCCGAACCCTCCTATGAAAACCAGCCAACCGGAGAACAGGTGATAAAATCCCATGGCAAACTCCTCGTGATAGTCGGCGATCACGGCAGTACCGGTAACGCGCAACACATTTACCGCGATCGAGAGCGGAATTGACAGAGCAAACAGAATGACGCGCGCGTTGACCCGGTGGCAGGCTAGGAATCCCAGCAAGAGGCTAGCGACCATCAAGGCCGAAAGAGAGTTCAGTCCGCTGCAA
>DATLVQ010000665.1:0-11635 GCA_035577325.1 Bryobacteraceae bacterium
TCGCCAGACGCACCCGCTTGCACGAGCTTCAGTACGCAGCTACGCGCCTGCGCGAGCGTCCAGTCATCTGGAGCATGCTCCTGGTCGTCTCGGTGAACGTCCTGGTGTTCTGGTTACTGGCGAGCGCCGCGGCCGATGGCCGCATCAGTCTCGCGGAAACCATCGTCTACGTGCAGAGTGCCATCGGTGTGTCGATGATTGCGTTCGGCGGATTCAGCTGGGCTCTCGACGGAGCTGCGGCCCCAGTTGCCGCGGTGATGCGACTTGAGCCGGCGATGCGTCCAGCCGGCGAGCTGCGTTCTGGCGATCGCCCGGCGGACGCGAAACCTGCCTGCGAAATTCGTCTCCGCGATGTCTCGTTCGCGTACCCTGGAAGCGTTTCGACTTCTAGCAGCGCTGGCGCGGCCGTGCTGGAGCACTTCGATCTCACTATTCCGGCCGGCTCGTCCCTCGCTATCGTTGGACAGAATGGCGCCGGCAAAACGACCATCGCAAAGCTGCTGTGCCGATTGTACGACCCGCAGACCGGCGCAATCGAAATCGACGGCGTCGACATTCGCGAGTTCGACCTCGCGTCGTGGCGCTCGCGCGTCGCGGCAGTGTTCCAGGACTTCGTTCGCCTCGAGCTGCCGCTGCGCGACAACGTGGCCCCGGCAGGCGCACCAGACGCTGTCGTGCGCGCCGCCCTGGAATCGGCAGGAGCGGCGAATCTGGCCGCGCTGGACACGGTGCTTGCCCGCGCATACAGCGGCGGCACCGACCTGTCGGGCGGCCAATGGCAGCGCATCGCGCTTGCCCGCGCGCTAGCAGCCGTCACGCTCGGCGCCGGCGTCGTGCTGCTCGATGAGCCAACCGCGCAGCTCGATGTGCGCGGGGAAGCTGAGATTTTCGATCGTCTGCTGGCTGCCACGCGGCATTGCACGACCATCCTGATCTCGCATCGCTTCTCCACGGTCCGCCATGCCGATCGTATCTGCGTGCTCGAACACGGCCGGGTCATGGAACTCGGCACGCATGACGAACTGATGGCGCTCGCGGGGCGCTATCGGACCATGTTCGACATGCAGGCGCAGCGTTTCAACGTTCCGGACGACGAGGAGGGCACAGCGTATGACGTCCTCTCCTGACCGAGATCAAGTGATCGCCCCTCTGCCTCCTGCGCTGTCGTCGATGTGGCGCTTGTGCAAGCTGGGGTATCGCCACGAGCCGCGCTTAATGGTCGCGGCGTTCACGCTGTCGCAGCTTGCCGCACTGCCCGACGCTCTCCTCGCGTTGTGGCTAATGCTGCTCGGCCAAGGCGTCCTCGAGCACAGAACCGGCATGGCGCAAGGAGCGGCGATTGGCCTCGCCGTGTCGACCGCCGCGACGTGGTTTCTCCGCACGGTCAGCACGCGCATGCAACGCCGCTTCCGCGACAAGGTGACGATCGCGCTCGAGTCGCACGTTGCGCAACTCCAGGCATCCGTCGGGACGATCGCGCATCAGGAACGCCCGGAGTATCTCGATCGGCTGTCGATGCTCCGCAACCAAGTGTTCGTGCTTGACCACATGTACATGTCGCTGTTTTCCACGTTCGGCTGGATTCTGCGGCTGGGTGTGACGATGGCGCTGCTGGTATCGATTCACCCGGCGCTCATCCTGCTCGTAGTGTTCGCGATCCCGACCGTCGTGACGTCGACATGGCGGCCCGCGGTTGAGAGATCCGCGCAAGAGCGGGGGGCACAAGCCAATCGGCTGGCACGGCACCTGTTCACCATCGCCACGACTGCACCGCCGGGGAAGGAAGTGCGGGTCACCGGCATCGGAGAGCGTCTCGTTACAGAGCGCCGGGCGGCGTGGGAGCGATGGTACGGATCGGTGGCGGCCGCTCGGTGGGGCTCGGCGTTTTGGCACTCACTGGCATGGGCGATATTCGGCTTAGCGTATGCCGGTGCGGTCGTGTTCGTGTCGTCCGGCCTCGGCGCGCCAGCCAGCCAGGTGCTGCTGGTGCTCGCCGCAGGTGCGCGGCTGTCGGCGTACATCGGCGCCACCGTAGGCGAGATTGGATTTCTGCGCGGATTCTGGATGGACGGCTCGAGGCGGCTCGCGTGGCTCGAGGATTACGCCGCCGCTGTTGCTGCGTCGGGCGATCTGCCGGTTCCCACCGTATTGCTACGCGGTATCCGGCTCGACCACGTGTCGTTTGCATACCCCGGCACGTCACGCGTTGTGCTGCACGATGTGTCGGTGACGCTACCAGCGGGCGCGGTCATCGCGATCGTCGGCGAGAATGGCGCCGGCAAGACGACGCTGGTCAAGCTGCTCGCGAAAATGTACGAGCCCTCATCGGGGTCGATCCTCATGGACGACACGCCTCTGTCGCGGGTACCCGCCGGTGAGTGGCGGGCGCGTCTCGCCGGCGCGTTCCAGGATTTTTTTCGCTTTGAATTCCGCGCCAAACACACGGTTGGTTTGGGCGACGTCCCCCGACTGGACGATGGAGCTGCCGTAGTCGCAGCTGTCGATCGCGCCGGCGCCACCGACGTCGTGGCTCGTCTGGCGTCAGGCCTCGACACGCAGCTCGGTCCGACGTGGCCGGGCGGAGTAGAACTATCGTTCGGCCAGTGGCAGAAGCTCGCGCTGGCCCGTGGTTTCATGCGCGATAAGCCGCTGTTGCTGGTCCTCGACGAGCCGACCGCCGCGCTTGACGCGGAGACTGAACACGCGCTGTTCGAACGTTATGCCTCAGCGGCGCGCGGTACTGGAGAGAGCAACGGCCGCATCACAATCCTCGTCTCCCATCGGTTCTCGACAGTCCGCATGGCCGATCTCATCGTCGTGCTCGACGGAGCGCGGCTTGTGGAGGTCGGCACGCACGATGAGTTGATGGCCAAGGGCGGCCAGTACTCGGAGTTGTACGGCATCCAGGCCGCCGCATACCGCTAACTACCGACTAGACGTTACTTTGGCCGGTCGCGGAATCGAGGAATCAGAACTGGCTCGCCCGCTCACTGATACGATGTGGAAGTTGCACGATGGCCAAACTCATCTACTTTACGCCTACGTCGCTGGATGGCTTTATCGCGGATGAAACCGGCAACCTCGATTGGGCGGCGCCGGACGAGGAGGGATTTGCTTTCATCAATGATCTTCTTCGCCCCATCGGCTTATATCTCTATGGACGCAAGATGTACGAGACGATGGCGATTTGGGAGACACCAGACGTCATTCCTGGTCTGACGTCGGCCATGCTGAACTTCGCGCGGATCTGGCAAGCGGCCGACAAGATCGTCTATTCCAAATCGCTGGAGACCGTCTCTACACCGAAGACGCGTCTCAAGCGGGAATTCGATCCACAGTTGGTTCGTGACCTGAAGGTGCAATTGTCTCACGATCTTTCGGTGGGTGGCCCCGCCCTCGCCGCCCATGCAATCCGGGCCGGGCTCGTCGACGAGTATCATCTGCTCGTCGTGCCGACGATGCTTGGCGGCGGCAAGCGGGTCCTGCCCAGCAACGTGTGCGTAAGGCTGGATCTCCTAGACGAGCACCGTTTTACTAATGGAATGGTCTATCTTCGCTATCAAATGCACGCCTAATGGAGGCTGTCGCTCCTGGTTGGGAGCGGTAAACTTCGAGGAGCAACGAGGCCATGGACAACACGAGAGTATTCAGAATGGCGTTCGCAAGCGTCTACCCGCATTACATCGCCAAGGCGGAGAAGAAGGGTCGTACGAAGGAGGAGGTGCATGCCATCATCCACTGGCTAACGGGCTACGATGAACGGACGCTGCAACAGCAGATCGACAAAAAGGTCGACTTCGAGACTTTCTTCGCCCGGGCACCACGGATCAACCCGAACGCGTCCAAGATTACCGGCGTGATCTGCGGTTATCGGGTGGAGGAGATCGAGGATAAGCTCATGCAACAGATCCGTTACCTGGACAAGCTGGTGGATGAACTAGCCAAGGGAAGAGCCATGGACAAGATCCTGAGGAAGTGAGCAGGGGTGTCGATGCTGTCGTCGTCGTTTCCGAGGCGTTCCCGATGTTGGTAATCGCGGCCCAGATCGCCGCCCCCTTCCTGAGTAACTAATTCCACGGCGCTTTTTGGCTAGAGAACGAAAAATGCCGAACAGTTTACAAAGTCGCATCGGGGCGCGAAACCCCCTTCGTGCTGGCCAAACTCCCAAAGATGTCGGATTGTAGGACACCGGACCCCCGGGAAGTCCTCGGGGCTGCAGCAGAAAGACTCCTTCCCTTAATACGAAACAAGGTCTTGGAGCCTGGAATCTAAGAGCTTGGCGGCGGCGTGAGTGATCCGCGTCCGGCACTGCGATGGCCGGCAGTTGATGGCTTCACGGGGCGGAGAGGAATCGCAGAATCTCGTGCATGACGCGCTCTCCTTGATCCGTTTGGAACAGGAATTGTGCGTGCGCGGAGCCCTCGACGATGATCAACTCTTTTGGATCGGGCGCCTTCTCGTACTGCGCGCGAATCTTCGGAAGTCGTGGGCCCGCGTCGTTGGCGTCGCCCCGTGCGACGATGAACAGTTTGCGCCCCTTCCATTTCTCGGGCTGGCCGTAGGCACCGGATGCCAGCAGTACCAAGCGATCGATTTCACCTGGCGCGGCAGCCACAGCGTCGAGCGCCGCATCGCCTCCCATGCTTGCTCCGACGACCGACACGCTCCTTGCGCCTTTCTCACGCAGGTATCGTACTGCGGCCAACACGTCCAAGGGCGACCCAAAATCCGATCGTGCGAATTGCGGTCCTTCTTTGGATAGGCCAAACCCGCGGAGATCGATGGCCAACGCACGGAATCCGGCCTTCACCAACACCAGCGCTTGCTTTCCCCAACTACCTTTCTCGAACCGCCCTCCGTGGGCCAGCACGACGGCACGATCGCCAGTGCCGTAAAGGTCGCCGTGGATGACCCATCCATCCTCGGTGGAAAAAGAAACATGCTCCTGCGCGGAGGTCAGCCCCGCCAACGTAAGAGCGGCGATGGTCGCGCAAGTCGCCTTCATGGTCATCGTTGTTCGAGTTTATTCCTTTCCACCTTGTCTTTGCGGCTCGTATTCAGCAGAAGTATCCCACACTGCTGGGATGCCCGCTGCTGCTAACGTGCCAACCGGAAGCATCAAAGGAGCGTGACGCGCGTTTCCCGGCAAGTTGACGCCAAAGTAACCAAGTTGCGGCTTGGGCGTTTCTCGTCAGGTTGATCATGGCTCCGCCAATTCCGGGTGTGTGCAAAATTCGGCGTTATGAAACTTGGCCTAATCGGAGCCGACGCGCAGCGCTGAGAGCATCAAAGCGTCGGTATGCACGTTCTCGGATTCCAGCCACATACTCTCAACCGTAGCGTCGGCACGCACAAGCAGGGCCGCCACCTCGCGCTGTTTCCCATGATTGCCTGCGGGAGAGCTGTAACAACCGTGGATTGCCCAGCCCAGCGGCGAGGAATTGTACTTTTCGTCCTTCAGGTTCACGTCGGAACCTTTAATCAGGGCTGCCGCCAGACGATCCTCGCCAAGCAGCGCCGCCCAGTGCAAGGCGGTTTCACCGAACAGACCACGCACTTCCGGCCTGGCGCCCGCATCCAGCAGCGCAATACCCGCGTCTTCCGCGCCCAGACTCGCCGCTCCGATAAGCGGCGTATCGCTCTTCTTGCCGTCCTCACGGTCCCTCTGAAAATTCAGATCCGCACCGGCTTGAATCAGAACCTCGATCAGGGGCAGTTCTTTGCCCTTCTGCAGAGTGCCCGCAAACAGCATGTCCGAGACGTAGTGAAGCGGATGCGTAAGGACGCAGCCGTTCTTGCCCCAGCGGATGAGTGCGTTGGCTCGCGATGCATCTTCGGTGAGCAGACGGCGTAGGGATTCGGCATCGCCGGTTCGGATGGCTTCCTTGACGTCCATATCACCGCCCATTCTAGCTTGTCGGTCCCGGCACAGGAGCGTGTAGTCGCCGTTCCTGACTTGTGCCGTTACGCCGGCGGCGAGCGAGCCAAGAGGACGGGACGGTCGTTATACCGTGAAGGGGTTGGCTCTAAACAGCCGACCTTCCACAAGACTGACCTCGGTGAAGACGGAGTCCAATGACCACACCAGAAGAGCAGTTATAAACTATTTGGGTAGCATATCAATGCGCACCCTTCTCTATCCGCTGCTCGCACTCGCTCTATTCGGCGCCGACTGGCCTCAGTTTCGTGGTCCGAACGGCTCCGGACTGTGCCCTTCCTGCGGGCAAGTGCCAACCGAGTTTGGGCCTCAAAAGAACGTTCTGTGGAAGACAGAGCTGCCGGAAGGAAAGTCCTCCCCCGTCTCGGTAGGAGATCGCATTTTCCTCACCGCTTGCGAGGGCGATGATTTGATTACGATGTGCCTGAGCCGCACCACCGGCAAGGTTCAGTGGCGGCGATCCGTGCGCGCTGCCAGGCGCGAAGCCCAGAACACCCTCAATCATCGCGCGGCGCCCACCGCGGTGGCCGATGGAAAGAGCGTCTTTGTCTTCTTCGCTGATTTCGGCCTGGTCGCTTATGACTTCGAGGGCAAACAGCGATGGCAGTTGCCGCTCGGACCATTTAACAGTCAACATGGCGTGGTGGCATCGCCCGTCTATGCCGATGGAAGAGTGATCCTTGTCTGCGATCAGGACACAGACGCATACGTCATCGCGGTGGATGCAGATACCGGCAATATTGCCTGGAAGAGGCCACGCGACGTCATCAACGGGTACTCCACCCCGATCATTTACCGTCCGGCCCGCGGCCCCGCACAAGTCATCGCACCCGGCTCTTACCAACTCACCGCCTATTCCATCGTGAACGGCGAAACGATCTGGTTCGTTCGGGGTCTCACCTGTCAGCCGAAATCGCCGCCCACAATTGCCGGCGATATTGTTTATTTCAATGGTTGGACGCCCGGGAACGACGCGGGGGAACAGGTTGAACTGCCCACCTTCGCCGAGGCGATCGCCGCAGCCGATGCCAATCACGACGGTAAGCTCTCTCAGACGGAACTTCCACAGGCCTGGCAACCCACAGGAACGTGGCGTGCGATCGACTTGGATCGGGATGGTTTTCTGAACGAAAGGGAATGGACATTCTTTCGCACTCGCCGTGCCTCGCGCAACGGTTTATTGGCGGTTAAGCTCGGAGGCAGCGGCGACGTGACAAACACCCACGTGCTCTGGCGCTTTGAAAAGTCGCTGCCCGACGTACCGGCGCCCCTCGTTTACAAAGAGGTGGTTTTCCTCGTGCGAAGCGGTGGAATCGCAACCACTCTGGATGCTCAGACCGGCAAGGTACTCAAGCAGGCGCGTTTGACGGGTGCGCTAGAAGACTACTACGCCTCACCCATCGGCGTCGACGGCAAGGTCTACATCGCCAGCGAGCATGGCAAGGTCGTCGTGCTGCGTGCTGCTGGCGATTGGGAAGTTCTGGCAATCAATGATTTCGACTCGGACATATACGCCACTCCGGCAATCAGCGAGGGTCAAATGTACATTCGGACGAGAAACGCGCTCTATGCCATTGGGTGGTCGAATTAGAGCTGGTAGGTTTTTGCAGGGAGCCTTCCCTGGATTCCTCGTACGAGCGTGCCAAATCAAGTTTAATTGATCGAGGACAGGTCCTCTGGATTGAGGAGGGTGAAGGAACAGCCAGGTTGTGCGGAGCAAAACAGAATCCCGCGGCGCAAGAGGCGTGGCTGGCCATCGGCCGGAAAGGAAACGTTGAATTTGGCCGATCTGAGTGCAGCTTCAGCGAACTTGAGCTGCTCTGAGCCTTTGATGAACTTCGAATCCTCAACAACAACCGCCGGGTTCTTCTCGTTGTTTGCAAAGATAAGAAAGAATTCCGCGCTTCCCGCGCGGGGTGCCGGGATCGAGACCTGCGTGGTTCGCATCTGGCTCAACTCGCTGGCAATTTCGATGTTGTGTGACCTGTCGGCTGATCCTGGTGGAAGGAGCCGGAGAAGGCGTTCGCGGGCTCTGTCCATCGGTTCTCCTCCTGAAGACCTCACCGGCAAACGGCTCAGCGCGCACCTGTACATGTGGATTGTTGCCGGCTTCTTATTCTGGTGCTCCTAATCACGACAACGGTTTGCTGGCGCGATTTGTAAGGGAAATGACAGAGTTAAGCGCCCACCATACGCCGAAAGAAAAGGCGACCGAGGCATGCTGGGCTTGCGGGGATTCATCAGGATACTTGACACTCGCTATGGTCGGCCGGGAAGCACCGGCGGGGCGTAGCGATCAAATCACATTACCGGAGCTGCCGGCAAGAGCCATAGCCGATACTGTTTCGCCGTAGACTGACAAGATGTCCGCTAGTCATGACGTTGGCGCCATCGATCAGCCGGAGCGCCAGCGTCAGCTCCGCCGCGCGATCCTGGCCGCTACCATCGGGACCGCGATTGAGTGGTACGACTTCTTCCTGTACAGTACTGTCACCGGCTTGGTGTTTGCCCGGCTCTATTTTCCCCGCGCAGATCCGTTTGTCGGCACGCTGGAAGCCTTCGGTGTGTACGCCGTGGGTTTTTTCGCTCGGCCCATTGGAGCAGCAATCTTCGGCCATTACGGAGACCGTCTGGGGCGAAAGGCGGCCTTGATCGCGACCCTGTTGCTGATGGGTATCGCTACATTTCTGGTTGCGCTGGTCCCCGGCTACGAACAGATAGGCATTTGGGGTGGGATCACACTGACGGTCCTGCGTTTTATTCAGGGTGTCGGCGTTGGCGGTGAGTGGGGCGGATCAGTGCTTCTCTCGATGGAATGGGCGCAGTCGAATCGCCATCGTGGCTTCATCGCTTCCTGGCCGCAGTTCGGCGTGCCGGCCGGCCTGTTTCTCTCGAATCTCGCAGTCCTCGGGTTGAGCGCGCTGTCGGGCGAGCAATTCCTGACTTGGGGCTGGCGCGTGCCCTTCCTGTTCAGCCTCGTGCTGGTCGCCGTGGGATTGTACATCCGGTTGGGCATTCTGGAAACACCGGTGTTCGTCCGGCTAGTCGCAGAGCGACGGATCGAGCGTGCCCCCGTCCTCGAAGTGCTCCGCCGGCAGCCCCGCGAGATCATCCTCACTGCCTTATGCCGCATGGCCGAGCAGGCGCCGTTTTACCTGTTCACGGCATTCGTATTCGCCTACGGTACCGAAGTGTTGCATTTCAAGCGCGACTTTGTCCTGATGGCGGTGCTCGCGGCCGCGATGATCTCGTTCATCTCGATTCCATTATTTGGACATCTGTCCGACCGCTATGGCCGCAAGCGAGTGTACATGCTCGGTGCAGCTCTCACTGGGGCCTACGGCTTTGCATATTTCGCGCTCCTCGACACTCGAGTACCCGCACTGGTAGGGCTCGCGATAGTGTTCTCGCTGGTGCCGCACGATATGATGTACGGGCCCCAGGCAGCGTTAATCGCGGAATCTTTTACTGGGCGCCTTCGTTATAGTGGTGCGTCGCTCGGCTATCAACTGTCGTCTCTGATTGCGGGCGGCCCCGCCCCGCTCATTGCGTTCTCTTTGCTGAGCCGCTACCGCTCGGCCACGCCGGTCGCGATGTTCATCCTCGGATGCGCAATCATTTCCCTGCTTGCGACAGCGATGCTTAACGACAGCACCAACAAGGATATCTCCAACATCTGAAAGCTTAGACCGAGCGCTTCGAGTCCGATTCCGAAGAACGCTCCAGCACTAATGAAGAACGCTCCAGCACTAATGTGGACGGAGTTCCGAGTGGGCACCAATACGGTCAGGACTCGCCCAACGCGATTGAGTCGAGACGCCTGTGGGCAATACACGTCGTGGGCGTGATTCTGGGAGTACTTCTATTCGCTTCGGAGAGCGATCATGGGATCCAGCGAAGATGCGCGACGGCCGGGAAGGTAGCCGGCCAGCATTGCGACAATCAGGATTGTAAGGACTGCGAGAACGAGAGCGTAAGGGTCGCTAGGTGTAACGCCAAAGAGGTAGCTGGCTATGAAACGCGAGGCTACGAGGGCGACGGGCACTCCGATGATTGCGCCCCAGCTCGCTAGCGTGAGCGAATCCTTAAGGATCATCCAGATGACCGTCCCGCTCTGGGCGCCCAAAGCCATCCGGATGCCAATTTCGCCGGTGCGGCCATTCACGGCGTACACCATCACGCCGTATAGTCCGACGAACGCGAGAGTTATCCCGAGTAAGCCAAAAAACCGTGAAAGCAGGGCACTATGCGATCTTGTTGTAGAACTCGCTTGAATAATTTATTGTAGGTCTGCACTTCAATGGGCACCTCCTTACCGATTCTCCCAGCGATTTTCCGGATTTCCCCGGAAGCAGCGTCCGGGTTGATACCGGGTCCAAGGCGGATCGTGCCGCTGGCATGCCGAGAAGCGTCGCAATGCTGTCGGATGACGATCCGAAGATCCGATCGATAGACGGGAACAATCAGAGGCATGACACAGACGGAATCAGAGCGAGCGAAATCATAGCGAGGAGTTTCATGCCTCTTTTTTGGCAGTGTTCTCGGGCCGGCCGATGACGGCCGACTAAAAAGCCTGCGTTGCGATTTGAGCTGCGCTGACCGGTCGGGCTGCCGTCAGATTTGTCCTCCCATTGAGGTTAAACATCTGGGCACAAAACGATCGGGCGGTGAGGAAGTCGCTGTCCCGCAAAGCGGCGAGAAGCTCTGGAAATTCGTCAAGCCGGCGCACGATCTTGTCCGACTGAAATGGAGCCGCATGGTCAACATGGTCAACAACTTTGCTGTTCATTGCCGTTCTCCTAGACTTCTCAAGTAGGCAAACCGTATGCCAATCGGCAACAGTGCGATTACGCGACGGACATTCTACTGTAACCAATTGATATGTATCGAGATATTCTGTATGCCCATTGCGGGGTGGGACGAAGGCTTCGAACCGTGGCCGGCCCAGCCGCCTATCTGAAAAGATAGAGAGAGAGCAGAACGGATAGAAGGGTCGCTCGTCTTGATTGCATTGCTGGGGAGCGGATGTCACGAAAGCACGAACACGCGGCATAGCCGTCCCTCATGGCTCCGGCTAGACTCAAAGCCGACTGTGAATCACAGTACGTGCACCGCCGGCGAACGGCAAGAATTCAGCTTCAGGGCCAAGCCCGTCCGGATAGAATGAAGACATACCGCGCCACGGTACTGGTGGTGTGGTGATGTCAAGGTTTCGCCTAAAAGATCCGATTCCAGCAATATACGATACCCGTGAAGGTGGCGAGGTTCGCGTAACCCTTCCTGTCGGCGCTGTGTTGATGGAATCCGTTCCGCATTCGACCACCCTTATGGGAATGGTTGGCGTTTTCTGGGAAGGCCGGCATTACTCGGTCCATCCCAGAGATCTGTTTAAGAAAGCCGAGCGGATTTCAACGGCGTAAGCGCTGCGATGCAACGTTTGCCTTCTCGCAGGTACGGCAGACCGGCGTGTCGTGTCAATAGCGAAGGCGCCGTCGGGCGGCGCGGGTCAACAAAACTCCTGCAGTGAAAACGGTCAATGCGATCATCGATGGTTCGCGTGCTGCAGTTGGGCAAGCAAGCCATACTGCGGGCGATCCACTTCAATGCCACCACCGTCATTGAAGATATGAAACGACGAAATGCCTAGCGGTCGATCCTAGGTAAGAGAACTTTCCTTCCGTAGGCATCCCCTCTTAA